>DAORNX010000616.1:0-1507 GCA_035441225.1 Caulobacter sp. | reverse complement strand
CCGGCCGACGCGCAGTGGTGCCTGGAGCAGGGCTGCGACTTCGTCCTGATCGGCCGCGGCGCGATCCTGCACCACGACTGGCCGAAGCTCGCGGCGGCCGATCCGGCCTTCCGCCCCATCGCCCTGCCGGTGACCCGCGAACACCTCCACCGCGAGGGGCTGAGCGACCGTTTCGTCACCTACATGCAGGCCTGGAAAGGCTTCGTGGCGGAGGAGATGGCCGAGGCTTAGCTTCAGCGAACGCCACACGACAACTGTCATGGCCCGGCTTGTCCGGACCATGACGGATTTGGGGGTTTGGGATGATCTCCCCGATCAAAGGGGAGAGGTGGCCCTTAGGCTCATGCAAGCCAGCGTGCCGGACGGGTCAGGTCAGTCAAGGCCGGGCCTGCGGCCCGCCGCGCAGCGGTCCTGCGGAGCCTTGAGTGACCTGATCCGTCCGGCGAAGCTCTCGCCATGAGATGAAGGGAGGGCGTCAACGCAAGCGTTGCGCTTCCACCCGGCTCCTGGTCGCCTTGAAACCGTCAGCTGTGGCTGTGGGTGGCGCGAAACCCGAAGCCAGTAGACTGGCTTCGATTTCCCCCGTCAGAGAGGCGCCTATCACCTTGATGCCTGTGTAGGACTCGTCACTTGAGTACGGTCCGTGATGGAGGTCGATAACGCCCAGCTGGCGCCTGAATACCCGTTCACGGGTGTCGCCGGACGATTTGAACAGGGTCACACCTCCCGTCCGTTCCACCCCGTCGCTCCATATCCTTCTTGCCGCCGGCGTGTTCGCGAGGGATTCGACGATCCATACGGGTTGATCCGACGGAACATTGACCAGGTGATCACCGAAATCGGGATCAAGAACGACGAGCACGGTTATCGCGGCGCCGATGGTCACTCACCCCGTCCCGGGCGATCCAGCCGCTCGGTCAGCGTCAGCAAATCCGCCCAGGCCTTCTTCTTCGCGGCGGGCTGCCTGAGCAGGAACGCCGGATGCAGCGTCGGCAGGGCCGGCAGCACCGCCCCGTCGTCGCCATGCCATTCGAACCAGCGACCGCGCAGTGTGAGGATGCCTTCCTCCCGCTGCAGCACCGACTTGGCCGAGGCGCCGCCGACCAGCAGCAGCATCCTTGGCTGCACCAGCTGGATCGCCCGGTGCAGGAAGGGCGCGCAGACGGCCTGTTCGGCCGCGGTGGGCGTACGGTTGCCGGGCGGGCGCCAGAACACCGTGTTGGTGATGAACACCCGGTCCGTCAGGCCGGCCGCTTCGAACATCCGGTCGAGCAGCTGGCCGGCCTTGCCGACGAACGGCTCGCCGCGGGCGTCCTCTTCGCCGCCGGGGCCTTCGCCGATGGCCATCACCGGTCCTTGCGGATTGCCGCGCGCGAAGACCGCCTGTTTCGCGCCCTCGAATTTCAGACCGCAGCCGTCGAAGGCGGCGATGGCGGCGGCCAGCGCCTCGAGCGTCTGCGCCTCTGCGGCCCGGGCCCTGGCCTCGGCCACGGCGGCGGAAACGTCG
>DAORNX010000615.1:0-1512 GCA_035441225.1 Caulobacter sp. | reverse complement strand
GGCGGCGGAGGCCTCGAGTCCCGGGGTCTTGTAGACCTCCGGCGTGGAGGCCTCGACCGGCGCGGGCAGCGGCGCGCCCAGCGGCATCGGACCGGCCGGAGCGGCCGGCAGGGCGCTGGCCACGCTTTCAGGCGCGGTTGCGGGCGGCGGCGCGTCCTCGGTGATGGCGCGCTGGGCGATGTTCCACAGCACGATCGCCGAGACGATCAGCACCCCGCCGGCGACGATGGCGCCCATACGCGGGTCGCGTTCGCGACGCACGCCGACCGGCGCGCGCAGCGGCTCGTCCGGATCGGGAGAGGAATCCTTGAAGCGCAGGACCGCTTCCTCGGGGTCGAGGTCCAGATGCCTGGCGTAGGCCTTGATGTAGCCGAGTGTGAACGGCCGCGAGGGCAGCTCGTCCAGGCGCATGTCCTCAAGCGCGGCCAGGTAGGTGCGGCGAATCCGGGTGGCGTCCGAAACGTCCTGCAGGGACAGGCCGCGGAACTCGCGCGCGGCCTTCAGGGCGGCGCCGATATCGGGTCCATAGAGCAGGGACGGCTCCTCGGTCGGTCCAAGATGATCGGCCGAGTCCATATCCCCTGAACGATACAGTTGCGTAACCCCGCCAGAATCAAGCGGCATGGCTACCGACGCCCCCACAAACTCGCGGCGCGCGCGAGCGCGACGCACGGTTCTTCCCTTCGGCCGGGAATTCTTAACGCAGAGTTGTGGATATCAAAATAACGTCCGGAATTCAATGTGCTAATCCGTCGCTGCCCGTTAACCGTCAGACGGCGACATACAATTTCCGGGCCAGGGTCTCGATTTCGTTGCGCACCGAGCCGGTGGCGCCCCGGATCAGCTGCAGCACGCCGCGGTGGGCGGCCTCGCGATCGAGCGACAGCACCATCTGCTTGACCGGGCCGATGCCGGCCGGCGGCATCGACAGCCGGTCGAAGCCGAGCGCCACCAGGGCGAAAGCCTCCAGCGGCCGGCCGGCCATTTCGCCACAGACCGAGACCGGCGTTCCCGTTTCGGCACAGGCGTCCTGGATCTGCTTGAGCGCCCGCAGCGCCGGCGGCGACAGGGGGTCGTAGCGGTCGGCCACGCGCGGGTTCCCGCGGTCGGCGGCGAACAGATACTGCATCAGGTCGTTGGTGCCGACCGAGACGAAGTCGGTCATCGGCAGCAGGGCGTCCAGGTGCCAGAGCAGGGACGGCGCCTCGATCATGGCCCCGACATCCAGCCGCGACGGAGCGGCCCGGCCGCGGCGCTGGGCCCAGGCCAGCTCGGCGTCGACGAAGGCCCGGGCGGCGCGGAACTCGTCCACGCTGGCGACGAGCGGGAACATGATCCGCAGGGGGCGACCGTGCGCGGCCCAGATCAGCGCCCGCAGCTGCAGCCGCAGCAGGGCGGGCCGGTCCAGGCCCATGCGCACGGCGCGCCAGCCCAGGGCCGGGTTCTCCTCCCGCTCGAGCTCCATGTAGGGCAGCAGCTTGTCGCCCCCCAGGTCGAGCGTGCGGAAGGTCA
>DAORNX010000614.1:0-1520 GCA_035441225.1 Caulobacter sp. | reverse complement strand
CAGACCGAGGCGTCGGCCACGCCGGCGTCGATCACCTGCTGGAAGCGGTCGCGGGCCGCGGCCGGATCGCCCCGGCGCAGGCCCTCGATGGCCTGCTGGACCAGGACGCGCGGATCGACGGGCGGGGATGGCGCGCTCACCTCAGGCCTCCAGCACGACCTTGCCGACATGGGCTCCGGCCTCAAGGAAGGCGTGGGCCCCGGCGGCATCGGCCAGCGGGAATGTGCGGTCGACCACCGCCTTGACCTTGCCGGCCTCGATCCACGGCCAGACGACCCGTTCGATCTCGGCCGCCAGCCGGGCCTTCTCGTCGCTGGAGCGGGGCCGCAGGGTCGAGCCGGTGATCACTGCCCGCTTCTGCATGATGGCCAGCACCGGAACCTCGAGCATGCCCCCGCCCAGGGACGCGATGTAGACGATGCGGCCACCGGTCTTCAGCGCCTGCAGGTTCTTGGGGAAATACGACGCCCCGACCATGTCGAGGATCACGTCCACGCCGCCCTCGGCCGTGGCCGCCTCGGCGAAGTCCTGGGTCGTGGTGTCGACGGCCACGTCGGCGCCCAGCGCCAGGGCCTGGGCCGCCTTGTCCGCGCCGCGGCCGGTAGCGATGACCTTGGCGCCCGCGGCCCTGGCCATCTGGATCGCGGTGACCCCGATGCCGGAGGTGGCGCCGTGGACCATGAAGGTCTCCCCGGCCTTCAGCCCGCCGTGCTCGAACACATTGGCGAACACCGTGAACACGGTCTCGGGCAGGCCGGCGGCGTGGGCAAAGTCGAGCCCGGCAGGAATGGGCAGGGCGTGGCGGGCGTCGACCACCGCGTATTCAGCGTAGCCGCCGCCGCCGAGCAGGGCGGTGACCCGGTCGCCTTCCTTCCATCGCCCGGCGCCGACGGCCACCTCGCCGGCGACCTCCAGCCCCAGGGTGGCCGGCGCGCCGGGCGGCGGCGGATAGAAGCCCAGGCGCTGGAGCAGATCGGGACGATTGACCCCGGCGGCCCTGACCCGGATCAGGATTTCGCCGTCCCCCGGGACCGGCCGCGCGACCGAAACGGGCCTCAGCGCCTCGGCGGGGCCCTTGCCGCCCTCGATGGCGATGGCGGTCATGCTCGGCTCGGCCATGGTCTCGCTCCTGGACTTGCGTGTTATCGTCCGCGCGCGTCTGATATCGTGAAAGGCGTCGATGGCGATAGGGAGGCCTCGCGATGCTGGAGGAACCGGCCGGTCCGCGCGGACACAGGGGTGAGGCGCTGTCCCTCGCCCTGCGCGAGGATCTCGAACTCTACAGCGTGGACGATCTGGAGGAGCGCGTCGGTCTGCTGCAGGCGGAAATCGCCCGCACCCAGGCCCAGATCGAGCGGAAGCGGGCCAGCAAGTCGGCCGCGGACGCCTTTTTCAAGTTTGGCGAAAACTGACCGCCGGCTTGGCACGGCGGTTGCAGCCATCGGGGCAATGCGGGAAAGTTGATCCGCGCGTTTTGTGAGGGGCGATCTTGTCCATGAATGAACTCGGCGCGCCCGTGA
>DAORNX010000613.1:0-1521 GCA_035441225.1 Caulobacter sp. | reverse complement strand
CGCAGCCGCGGTGGCGGCCGGGGCCGCCTCCTGCGCGAACACCGGAGCCGCCAGCGGCGCCCCGGCGAGAACGGCGACGGCGGTCAGCGCCGCCAGCCGTCCGAGAAAAGTCGGTTTCATCGTTGCTATCCCCTTGTCCCGATGATGTTTCAGAGCGCCGCCGAGCCGGTTTCGCCGGTCCGGATGCGCACCGCGTCCTCGACGTTCAGGACGAAGATCTTGCCGTCGCCGATCTTGCCGGTGGCCGCGGCGGCCTTGATCGCCTCGACCGCCTTGGCGGCCGCGGCGTCGTCGACGACGGCTTCCAGCTTCACCTTCGGCACGAAGTTCACCTGGTACTCCGCGCCCCGGTAGATTTCCGTCTGGCCCTTCTGCCGGCCGTAGCCCTTGACTTCGGAGACCGTCAGACCCTCGACGCCGGCGCCGACGAGGGCTTCGCGCACCTCGTCGAGCTTGAAGGGCTTGACCACCGCAATGATCAGTTTCATCCGCCTTGCTCCCGCAATCCGGTTGCCCGGCCTGCGTCCCTGAATTTCCCTGCCGACCGGTCCCGTCGCGACGCGCTGGTTCGCGATCCGCCGATCCGTCCGGCAGGCTAGCGGCGGGGCTTGCCCGGACGTGTGCGCTGCACAATGAAGGGCCGGGAAACCGCCGGTTCGCCCAATGGCTGGGCGGGCAGGGGCGGCGGCGCCTCAAAAACAGGCGCCACGACGGCCGGGCGGCCGGGATTCACGCCCGACGGGCGGGCGGCAGGGGAGACAATCGATGTTCGCGTTGCTTTGGCCGAGGCTGGGGCCGGTGCTGCTGCTCCTGGCCTCCAACGTCTTCATGACATTCGCCTGGTACGGTCACCTGAAGCACAAGGGCGCGGCGCTGCCGCTGGTGATCCTGACCAGCTGGATGATCGCCCTGCCGGAGTACGCCCTCGCCGTTCCGGCCAACCGGCTCGGATCGGCGGTCTGGACCACCGCCCAGCTCAAGACGATGCAGGAGGTCATCACCCTGCTGGTGTTCGCGGGCTTCTCGGTCCTTTACCTCGGCGAGCCGTTGAAACTCTCGACCCTGCTGGGCTTCGCCCTGATCGCGGCCGGCGCGGGACTGGTGTTCCTCGGGCGCTGAGCCGGCACGGGGTCATCGCGGCGATGGAACCCGACTCGGGGTTGGCGCGTAGTTCGCCTGTCGGGGGACGACGCAGCCGCGTCGCGACATGAGGTTCAAAGCGATGTCCCTGACCCGAATCCTGACCGCCGCAGCCGTTTCGGCCCTGTTCGCCGCCCCGGCCCTCGCCGCGCCTGATCCCGCCACGACCCCCGATCCCATGCAGCCGTCCGACCAGATGCAGTCGACGGACACCCGACCGATGAACCCGCCGTCGGCCGACCAGGCCGCGACACCGGCGTCGGCCACTGTCGTTGATCCGTCGGCCCCGGCGGTGGTCCTGCAGGACTCGCCGACCCCGCCGGACCAGGCCTGGCGGCTCAAGGTCGGCGATCCGTCGGTGGTGACCAACGGGCCGGTCCC
>DAORNX010000612.1:660-1526 GCA_035441225.1 Caulobacter sp. | reverse complement strand
CCTGCTGGCCGCGTTCAGCCTGATGGCGCCCGACCTGCTGGCGGCCGCCCGGCCCCGGTCGGCCGAGGCCGCCGCCGACAGGCTCACCGTGCTGCAGTTCAACCTGTGGGGCCGCAACCGCGATCCCGCCGGCACGGCCCGCTGGATCCTCGACACCGACCCGGACATCATCGTCCTTGAAGAGGGCGTCAACGGCTCGGGCGGCATCGTCAAGGCGCTCGCGCGGCGTTACCCCCACCGCACCACCTGCGCCGAACCGCGGCCCTGCTCGACAATAATCCTGGCCAAGCGTCGGCCGGTGTCCGAGGGGGGGCTGGCATCCTCGGCCGCCCTGCCCGGAGCCTGGGCCACCTTTGCCGACAGGCATGGCGCGCCCTTCACCGTGGTCGGCGTTCACTACACCTGGCCCTGGCCGGCCGGCCCGCAGCAGCAGCAGACGCGGCGGCTGGCCGCGGCGCTGGCGGCGTTTCCCAAGGACCGGCTGATTGTCGCCGGCGACTTCAACTCCACGCCCTGGTCATTCTCGCTGCGCCGCCAGGACCGGATGTTCGGCCTTGATAGACGCACGCGGGCGCTGGCCAGCTGGCCGGCGGGCGACGTGTCCAGGCTGCATGTCGCCGCCCCGTTCCCCCTGCTGCCCATCGATCAGGTCTACGCCGGTCGCGGCTGGCGGACGGTGGCGGTGCGGCGCGGTCCGCTGCTGGGATCGGATCACTACCCGGTGCTGGTCACCCTGGCCGTCGCGCCCTGACTGGACGGCCTCCGCGCCGCGCCCCTACATTGGCCGCTGCGAAACATTCCCGGGGGAGCCACCATGTCCATCCATCCTGTCGCGGCCGCGTTCGCCGCCGGCACCATCCTGGTCG
>DAORNX010000612.1:0-650 GCA_035441225.1 Caulobacter sp. | reverse complement strand
CCCGCCGTGGCGGCGCCGCCCTGGAACGGCGCCTACGATGAACTGCCCGGCGGCTCCTACCAGAGGAGCTGCCGCGACATCACCGCCTTCAACGGCCGGCTCTACGCCCGGTGCCAGACGCCTGGCGGCGGCTTCGTCGACAGCGAGGTCTACTACCGCGCCTGCGCCCAGGGGCGGGTGGAGAACGTCGACGGCCGCCTGCAGTGCGAGGGATGGTCGGGCGGCGGCGGCTATGGCGGCCCGGGCGGCCCCGGTCCTGGCCCCGGCGGCTACGGGGGCGGCGGACCGACCGGGCTGATCGCCTACGAAAACCCCGACTATCGCGGCATGCGGCTGGAGGTGTCCGACTCGATCCCCGACCTCTACGCCTCCGGCCTAGACGACCAGATCACGTCGGTGCGGGTGCTGCGCGGCAGCTGGCAGCTGTGCACCGGCCGCGACTTCAACGGCCAGTGCTGGACCGTCGACGCCGACACCCCCAACCTCAAGGTGCTGGGCGCCAACGACAAGGTCAGTTCGATCCGCCGGATGCCGGGTCGGGGGCGGTAGGCAGGTCGCGTGGTTCGACACGCCCGCTGCGCGGGCTGCTCACCATGACGTGCGCGGAGTCACGTCATCCTGAGCAGCCCCGGCGCTGAGCCGGGGCGTGT
>DAORNX010000611.1:0-1527 GCA_035441225.1 Caulobacter sp. | reverse complement strand
GCCGCCGATGGTCATCGGCACGATCTCCAGCCCGTAGAGCAGGAAGCCGACCGCGTCGCCGCGCTGCCACAGCAGCATGGCGTCGAGCGAGAAGGCGGAGAAGGTGGTGAAGCCGCCGAGCACGCCGACGCCGAGCAGCAGCCGCCAGCGCTCCTGGTCCGCCCCGCCGCGCTGGGCCAGCACCCCGACCAGCAGCCCCATGGCCAGGCCACCGACGACGTTGACCGTCAGCGTTCCCCAGGGCCAGCCGGTCCCGAGGGCGCGGGTCGCCCCGATGCCGGTCAGGTAGCGCAGCATCGCGCCCGTGGCGCCGCCGGCAGCGACGAGTAACAACTTGTCCATGCCCCCTTATGCGACGGGCGGACGATCGTGTCGAACCGGGTCGGCGCCTAAACCGCCCGTTAAGCGCGAGGCCCCAAATTGGGGAACCCTGAGCCGAAGATCGACCGCGTCCATGAGCCAGCCTCCGATCGACCGTCTCAATGCCGCCGATGTCGCCGCCGTGCTCGAGCGTTTCGGCGGTCACGACCTCATGGGCAGGGGGGCCGTCAACATCATCAGCCTGGCGGCGATCCGCGATCGCAGCGGCGACCGCTGGCCGCGCAAGCGGCCGGACGTATGGGCCTATGTCGAGCGCAAGCTGGCCGAGCACCTGACCTACCAGGACCTGGCCCAGCGGGTCGGGGAAGCCGACTACCTGATCGCCATGACCAGCGAGGAAGGCGTGGCGGCCCAGGCCGTGGCGCTGAAGGTGCTGAAGGAGGTGCTGATGCATTTCCTGGGCGCCGCGGAGCCGCGCGACATGGCCGTGCGCGCGGTCACAGACCTGAAGGATGGCGAGGTGTCCTGCGCGCCCCTCGACCCGGTGTTCATCCTGCAGACCCGCGCCCGCGAGCCCGCCCCGGCCACGCCGGCGGTGCGGCCGGATGTCGACCCCGACGAACTGCGCAAACGCAACCCCTTCAGCTTCCACGCCGCGGGGGGCATGGCCCTGCGGATCGATTTCGCCGTCGAGGACCTGCTGAGCCTCAAGCACGGCGTCACCGCGGCCCTGCGCATCGAGCCGACCGTCACCGATGTCGCCACCGGCCGGGTGATCCCCGCCCGCGCCTTCGGCAGGCTGCCGGACGCGGACCTGCTGAAGATCGACCAGGCGACCCTGGACTTCGCCGCCCTGTTCCTGCCGCGGGTCGTCGGCCAGGGCCAGCCGGCGCTGATCGCGCCCGTGTCGTTCCGCACCATGGCCACCAGCAGGGGCCGCGGCCTGCTGATCAACTGCGCCGGCGCCGCCGCCGGGCGGGTCAAGGCCAGCATGATGCTGGAACTGGTCGACATCGACCGCGGCGCGCCGCTGGCCCGGCTGATCGAGGTGGTCGGGCTGCTCAAGTCAGTCTGTCGCGGCGTGTTCGCCCGGGTCCAGCCGGCCCGGGACGCGATGGCGCCGCTGACCGGGGTGCGGCTGATGGGGGTGACGCTCGACGCCGCCGACCTGCCCGGCCCCGATGGCCGCATCGCCACCCAGATTCT
>DAORNX010000610.1:0-1532 GCA_035441225.1 Caulobacter sp. | reverse complement strand
CTGGGCTTCATCACCGCCCTGACCCAGCCGACGCCGGAAGACCTGGCCAAGGAAATCCAGCGCACCAAGGACATGACCGACAAGCCGTTCGGCGTGAACCTGACCATCCTGCCGGCGATCAAGCCGCCGCCCTATGCCGAGTACCGCGCCGCGATCATCGAGAGCGGGATCAAGATCGTCGAGACCGCCGGCTACAAGCCGCAGGAGCATGTCGACCACTTCAAGCAGCACGGCATCAAGATCATCCACAAGTGCACGGCCGTCCGGCACGCCCTGTCGGCGGAGCGAATGGGCGTGGACGCCATCTCGATCGACGGCTTCGAATGCGCGGGCCACCCGGGCGAGGACGACATCCCCGGCCTGGTGCTGATCCCGGCCGCGGCCGACAAGGTGAAGATCCCGATGCTGGCCTCGGGCGGCTTCGGCGACGCGCGCGGCCTGGTCGCGGCCCTGGCGCTCGGCGCCGACGGCATCAACATGGGCACCCGCTTCTGCGTCACCAAGGAGGCGCCGATCCCCGACGCCTTCAAGCAGCAGATGGTCGCCAACGACGAGCGCCAGACCGACCTGATCTTCCGCACCTTGCACAACACCGCCCGGGTGATGCGCAACGCGGTCAGCCAGCAGGTGGTCGAGATCGAACGCCGCGGGGGAGCCAAGTTCGAGGACGTTCAGGCGCTGGTCGCCGGCACGCGCGGCCGCGACGCCCTGGCCAATGGCGACACCGACGGCGGCATCTGGTCGGCCGGCATGATCCAGGGCCTGATCCACGACATCCCCAGCTGCAAGGAGCTGGTCGAACGGATCGTCGCCGACGCCGAGACGCTGATCCGCGGCCGGCTGGCCAGCATGGTCGTCAGCCCGGCCCGGGTGGCGGCGGAATAGCGCCGTCGGCGCATGACCAAGGCTTAACTTCTGTCCGGCCCCTCGGACGCCTAGGCTGGGCGTTCGAAGGAGCCTGACCTCGTGCGAAGCCTGCGATCCCTGCTTGTCCTGCTGGCGGCCATGGCGCTGGTCGCCTGCGCCGCCAGCGTCGAGCGCTATCCGACCTCGGCCGACTATCCGGCCGGAACCATGCGGCGGGTCGCGATCCAGGCCGCGGGCCATCCCTGGCGGCTGTCGGCCCTCGAAACGCCCCGCGCGGCGCCGTGGAAGGTGGTGGTCGTCACCGGCACCCCATCCTGGTCCGAATACTGGGCGCCGACCATGGCGGCCCTGCCGGCCGGCTTCACCATGGTGGTCGCGGACCGGCCCGGCTTCGCCCTCAGCGAACCGCAGGCGGTGGTCGGTTCGATCAGCGACCAGGCCGAGGCCCTGTCGGCCCTGCTCGCCGCCGATCCGGGCCAGAAGGTCCTTCTGGTCGGCCAGTCCTACGGCGCGCCGATCGCCGCACTGATGGCCGCGCGCTATCCGGACCGGGTCCAGGCGCTGGTGCTGATGAGTCCGTTCTTCGGCGAGCGCGGCGCGACGGCCCGGCGGCTGACCGGCCTGGGCGGCATGGTCCGGCCCCTGCTGCCACGTGACCTGAAGAA
>DAORNX010000609.1:0-1533 GCA_035441225.1 Caulobacter sp. | reverse complement strand
CGGCCGATCCGGCGGCGCTGGCGGTGCTGCCAGCCCTGCGGCCGGTGATCGACGAGACGACCCGCGTCACCCTGGCCTCGGTGGTGCTGCTCGACCGCAACGGCACGGTGGTCCAGGGACTGGGCCTGGGCGGCAGCCTGCGCCGGTTGCCGGAGGTGGCGGCAGCCTTGCGGGGCGAGACGCGCACCGTGCTGCGCAGGCAGTCCGACTATCACCCACGCTATTCGTTCGAGTGGCTGAGCCGCGCCTCGGGCATTCGCCTGCATCACGCCCGGCCGATCCTGGTCAATGGCCGGGTGGAGGGCGTGCTGCTGTTGTCCCGCTCGCCGCGGGCGCTGTTCAGCGGCCTCTATGAAGACCGCGGCAAGTTCCTGATCGGTCTGGCGGGGCTGATCCTGATCCTGGTCCTGCTGTCGGGCCTGGTCTCGCGCGGCATCACCCGACCGATCGTCGCCCTGAGCCGCGCTTCCCGCGACGTGGCGGCCGGCCAGGGCGACATTCCGCAGACGCCGCAGACCGCGGCCGTCGAGATCCGCCAGCTCTACGAGGATTTCCGGGCGATGGCCGAGGCGATCGCCCGCCGCTCGCGCTATCTGCGCGACTTCGCCGCCGCGGTCAGCCATGAGTTCAAGACGCCTCTGGCCGGGATCGGCGGGGCGGTCGAGTTGCTGCAGGACCATGGCGCGGCCATGAGCCCCGAGGAGCGCAGCCGGTTCCTCGCCAACATTTCCGCCGACAATGCCCGCCTGACGCAGCTGGTCACCCGCCTGCTCGACCTGGCGCGGGCGGACATGGCGCGACCGGAAGCGGGCGCGGCGGCGGATGTGGAAGGGTCTGTCCGACGGGTGGTCGACAGCCTGGACGACAACCCGAGGGTTGATGTCGCCCTGCCCCGTGATCTGCCGATGGTCGGCGTGCCGTCCGAGGCGATCGAGACGGTGCTGGGCGTGCTGCTGGTCAACAGCCGTCAGGCCGGGGCCGGCAAGGTGATCATCTCGGGCGCGGCGGGAGAGCGGGCTGTCGTCCTGACCGTCACCGACGATGGGCCCGGCGTCGCCGAGGCCGACCGCGAGCGCCTGTTCGAGCCCTTTTTCACCAGTCGGAGAGCCCAGGGCGGGACCGGGCTCGGCCTGCCGATCGCGCGGTCGCTGCTAGCCGCCAGCGACGGTCGCATCAGCCTGACGCCATCCGCCGTCGGGGCGCGTTTCGAGGTCGTGCTGCCCATCGCGGACACCGCGGGCTGAACAGCCCGCCGCCGCCTGCATCCCTTCTCCACATCGCCTCCCTCACCGTTCGGCGCGGCCGGTCCAGCCTCGGGAAAACAGGGGAGGATCCGTTATGCCGCAGACCGCGCCCGCCGAGGCGGGCTACGCCATTGTCGTGCAGGCCGAGCAGGACCACTGGATCTGGGCCCTGATGGATCTGGACGCGGTCGTCGCCGCCAGCGGATCGGCCGCAAACCGCGACAGCGCCTGGCGTTGCGGGTCGCTGGCGGCCGCGACCTTCGCCGCCCTTCAACGCGCGCGCCGGCGC
>DAORNX010000608.1:0-1538 GCA_035441225.1 Caulobacter sp. | reverse complement strand
GGGCCCGGGACGCCCTGGCCGGCGACCCGCAGGACCTGGCCGACGCGATCCCCGGCGCCCGGGCCGTCAGCCTGATCGGCTGCGACCACTTCAACGCCATTCCGCACGGTCTGCTCAAGGCGACGGTATTCGACTTCCTCGACGGCTATCTGGACGATCCGCTGCCCTAGGGGACATGTACCTTTGGTACGTGTCCCCTACTCAAGCCGCTCGGATAGGGGACACGTACCAAAGGTACATGTCCCCGAGGCTCACCGCCCCATCAGATACGGCCCGCCCTTGTCCAGACCTGCCTGCCAGGCGGGGCGTGCGTGGATGCGGTCGATCCAGGCGGCCATGTTCGGGTAGTCGCCGAGCTTGCCGAAGGCTTTCAGCACCTCGGGGATGAAGCTCATCTGGGCGTCGGCACCGGTCGGGCCGTCGCCGACCAGCCAGTCGCGGCCGGCCAGCGCGCCCTCGATGTAGCTCATGTGGTTGGCGATCTCGCTTTCGATGCGCGGGTGCAGCGGCGCGCCGGCCTCGCCCAGCCGCATGACGTACATGTTCAGCATCAGCGGCAGCATGGCGCTGCCCTCGCCGTAGTGCAGCCACTGCAGATAGGCCTCGTGGTCGGCCGTGCCGGGGGCGGGGGCCATGCGACCGCTCCCGTGACGGCGGATGATGTAGTCGATGATCGCGCCCGACTCGATGACCGTGTTGTCGCCGTCGGTGATGACCGGCGACTTGCCCAGCGGGTGGATCGTCCTGAGTTCGGGCGGCGCCAGGCGGGTGGTCGCGTCGCGGGCGTGGAACCTGATCTCGTAGGGGACGCCCAGCTCCTCCAGCAGCCAGAGGATGCGCTGCGAGCGCGACTCATTGAGATGATGGACGACGAGCACGGCGGTTTCCCCCGAAAAAATATGGCTGGAACGCAACATAGGGCTCGCCTTGGACGTGGCAAATTCTACCTTTCCCGGCTCTGATTGTGTGCGTGTGCGAAATGCATATAGTGCGCCGCAACAAATTTCGGGGAGAACGAACCCATGAGCGCCGCCGCCGTCGATGCCACGCCCCTCTCACTGGTTCTTCCGGGCCTGACCGGCCTGTTGCAGCAGGCGGCCGACGCCGCCGGCGCGTTCGTGACCGCGGCCCGTGGCGAGGTGAGGGCGCAGGTTTCCGGCGGCGGCAAGATCGACCGCGTGCTGGCCGATGTCGAACAGCACAGGGTCCACGGCTTCGGCTGGTACGCCAGCTATGCCGAGCTGATGAACCAGGTCGCCGGCTGGGCCGCGCGGCTCGAAGCCGAGGGCGCCTTCGGCGAGACCGAGGCCCTGCTGGCCCAGCTGCTGTTCGCCGAATACTGCACGCAACTGGTCGGCGGCATCCCGATGAACCAGGGCGAGATGGTCCGCCCGGCCGACCTGACGGCCAGCCGCGAGACGATGGACCGCCTGTTCGCGCCGGCCCTGGTCCAGCTGATGACCCAGGGCGGGGGCCAGGCGGTCAAGACCCGCCTCGCCGACCTCGTCGCGGCCGCGCGCGGCAAGCCGACGGTCGAG
>DAORNX010000607.1:0-1539 GCA_035441225.1 Caulobacter sp. | reverse complement strand
ACAGCTTCAAGACTCCCGAGCCGGCCACACTGGTCCTGATGGGCATGGGCCTGCTCGGCCTGGGGGCAGCGCGCCGTCGCCGTTCAGTCTGACGTTTTCCTCTCCAGCGAGTGGAGAGGGGAGATATGCGACTTTCAGATTAAACGAATCGGTAGGGCAGAATGAAAAGCGGCCTGCGGGCCGCTTTTCTTTTGGGGAGCAGCATACCTCGGCCGCCCGCGCTCGCTACTTCGCCGAGAGTTGCTGCAGGCGCTGTCTGGCGTCGGCCGCGTGGTTGAAGTTCTGGTCGAGTTCGAGTGCTTTCTGCAGCGCGGCGACCGCTTCCTTCTTCTTGCCCTGCTCGGCATAGACCACCCCGAGGTGGTAGCGGAAACCGGCCTTCTTGGGGTTGGCGGCAACCGCCTTCTCGATCGCCTGCGCGGCCGGGCCGAGTTCACCACGGGCCCGGTGGACCCAGCCAAGCGTGTCCTGGATCGTCGTCACTTTGGGCGCCAGTTCAGCCGCCTTCCTGGCCCAGACCAGCGCGTCGTCGAGACGCTCCTTGCGCACCGCGGCCATGAAGGCGAGATTGTTGTACGCGCCATACATCATCGGGTCGTTCCGCACGGCCTCGAGGTAGGCCTGTTCGGCTTCGGCCCAGCGCTGCTGGCCTTCGAGCACGGTCCCGAGTTTGAAGAAGGCCAGCGCCGGGTTTTTGGTCACCTTGGTGGCGGAGCGATAGGTGTTGGCGGCCTGGTCGAGGTCGCCCCTGGCCAGATACAGGTCGCCGAGATCGATGTAGGCGGGGAAAAAATCCGGCGCCATGGCGATGATCTTCTGCTGTGCGGCCAGAGCCTGATCGAGTTTGCCCTGGGACGCCAGGAAGCGGGCGAGGGCGTGCGCGAACTTCGGGTCGGCAGGCGCAAGCCGGACCGCCTGCTCATACTCGGCGAGTGCCGCATCCGGGTGGCCTTGCGCCGCCAGCGTCGCGGCCAGACCCGCATGCGCCTGCGGATTGCCGGCGTCGAGCGCGATGGCCGCACGGTAGGCGTCTTCTGCCGGTTTTGCCTTCTTGAGGCCAAGCAGGGAGTTCTCGGCGAGGTTGAGCTGAGCGTCCACCGAGCGTGGGTCGAGCGCGACCGCCTTCTTGAAAGTGACCTCGGCTTCGACGAAGCGCCCTTGCTGAAACAGGTAGCGGCCCCAGGTGCGCTGCGTCAGCGCGCCGTTCGGATCGACCGACAGCGCCTGCTTCAGCCAGTATTCCACGCGGGCGGGCTTGTTTTGCCGTGCGGCGACTTCCGCCAGACCGATGTAGGCTGCGGACAGCTTGGGATCAACCCTGGCCGCTTCCGTGAATGCGGCCTCGGCGGCCACCAGCTCGCCGGCGTTCAATGCCTTCAGGCCGGCGTCCACCTTACCCTGTGCGGGAGACGTGCCGGGGAGCTGTACCCTCGGGGAATCCGGCGACGGAATGGGTGCTGCCGCGGTCGAGAACGGTTCTGCCGCCAACAGGGCAGCGATCAGTCCGGCGACGATCGATGGTCGATGAATCATGGGAGT
>DAORNX010000606.1:0-1540 GCA_035441225.1 Caulobacter sp. | reverse complement strand
GAGGGCGCCGAGGCCGGCGCCGACCAGGGCGCCGCCCGTTCCCCGGGTGGTCCGCTCACGCTGGCAGCCGTCGTAGCGATAGCCGCCCTCGTAGGCGCCAGACGGGGCGTAGCCCTGGGCCGAAGCCGCCGTCGGGATGGCGGCGGCCCCGGCGATCATGGCCAGGGCGGCCAGGCCGGCGACGCCGCCGTTGAGGATGGAACGGGTGGTCATGAAAGCTCTCCCTTGATCTCGATGATGCGGGGCCGGGGGCGGGGTCTAGCCCCGGCCGCTCGGCCGCCAGTAGCCGTCACGCCCGCGGCACACCTCGAAGCCGTGCCAGCGACCGCCGTAATATTCCTGGACCCACTTGCAGCTGCCGCGACGGGCGCTGACGCGGCGCGGATAGTTGGAGCAGTGGAAATTGTCGCGGGCGATCTGGTTTCCGGCGATAGCGCCGACCGTGCCGCCGAGAACCGCGCCCTCGGTCTTGTTGCCACGCGCGCCGACCGCGGCGCCGAGGGTGCCGCCGATCAGGGCGCCGGCGATGGTGCCCTTCTTCTTGGCCTGCTGGCGCTTGTAGGCGCAGACATCGCCACGGCCATAGCTGCGCGACGACTGGGCTTCGGCAAACGTCGGCGCGACGAAGGCCGGGGCGGCGATCGCGAGGGCGGCGGAAAGAGTGAGAATGGTGCGCATGACACGCTCCCTTCGCTTCTGGGGCGAGTATTCGTCGCCGTTGATGGTGAGAAGATGGCGGGTCCAACCTGAACGGCCGTTGAGCGACCCGTTCATCTTCGTTCACATGCCGGCCGATTGGCCGCCATGTCGCCCCGCATCAATGATAACGGAGGATCGTGGTTCCCGGAGGAGAGTCGGTTGGCCGACCTGATCGACATATCCGTCACAGGCGTGGGCGGGCAGGGCGACGGCCTGGCGCCGGGCCCGCTGTTCGTGCCGCTGACCCTTGCGGGGGAAAGGGTGCGGGCGCGTCGCGACGGCCAGCGGGCCGACCTTGTCGAACTGCTCGAGGCCAGCCCCGAGCGGGTGACGCCGCCCTGTCCGCACTTCGGTCTCTGCGGCGGCTGCGCCCTGCAGCACTGGGACGCGGCGCCCTATCTGGCATGGAAGGGCGACCTGGTCCGGACGGCGCTGAGCCACGAGCAGATCGAGACCGACATCCTGCCAACCTTTGCCTCGCCGCCGGGCTCGCGCCGGCGGCTGGCCCTGCACGCCCGGGGCGGCAAGGGCGGGGTCCGGCTGGGCTTCAAGGAGCGACGCAGCTGGTCGCTGGTCGACATCGAGACCTGCGTGATCGCCGATCCACGCCTGGTGTCGGCCCTGCCGACCCTGCGGCGGCTGGCCCGGCCGTTCCTCGAGCACCCCAAGTCGGCGCCGACGCTGCATGTCACCTGGACGGCGACCGGCCTGGACGTCGACGTCACCGGGGTCGAGCGCAAGAGCGGCGGGCTGTCGGCCGACGCCCGCATGCGCGCCGCCGAGGCGGCCTCGGCCGGCGACATGGCCCGCGTCACCCTGGCCGGGGAAATGGTCTACCAGG
>DAORNX010000605.1:453-1545 GCA_035441225.1 Caulobacter sp. | reverse complement strand
CCGGCCAGCGCCTTCTCGCCGGTCGCGGTCACGCCGGACTCGCTGGGCGACCGCTGGAAGGACGGCCGGCTGCACGGCGCCCTGGAGGTCGAGCTGAACGGCAAGCCGTTCGGCGAGGCCGACGCCGGGGTCGACATGACCTTCGACTTCGGAACCCTGATCGCCCACGCGGCGAAGACCCGCGCCCTGGGCGCCGGCACGATCATCGGATCGGGCACGGTGTCCAACCGCGACGCCGACGGCGGCCCGGGCAAGCCGATCAGCGAAGGCGGCCTCGGCTACAGCTGCATCGCCGAGGTGCGCACGGTCGAGACGCTGCTCGCCGGAGAGGCGAAGACGCCCTTCCTGCGCCATGGCGACACCGTCCGCATTGAAATGCGCGACGGGAAGCGCCACTCGATCTTCGGGGCCATCGAACAGACGGTGGCGCCCGCGTAGTGGGAAGGAAAAAAGCCATGGGCGCTGACGTGACGCCGCTTCCGCGCAAGCGGTCGCCCGACACGCTGGTGCTCGACGACTACCTTCCCTACCGCCTGTCGATCGCCTCCAACGGCGTCTCGGGCCTGATCGCCCGGGCCTACCAGGACCGCTTCGGTCTCTCGATCCCCCAGTGGCGGCTGATGGCCGTGCTGGCCGAGGGCGCCCTGACGCCCCAGGCCCTGGTCGCCCGCACGGCGATGGACAAGGTCACCGTCAGCCGCGCCGCCCAGGGGCTGGTCGCCCGCAACCTGGTGGTCCGCACCGACAGCCCGTCGGACGGGCGCTCGCACACCCTGGCCCTGAGCGACACCGGCCGCCGGCTGCATGGCGAGATCGCGCCCCTGGCCCTGGCCTACGAGGCCGCCCTGCTGGCCGGCCTGGCCCCGGCCGAGGTGGCCACCCTCAAGCGTCTGCTGGCCCGCCTCGAGGCCGCCGCCGCCCGACTGTCCGGCGAACCGCCGGCGCGTTGACCTGAGCCCCTGCGTCAGTAGATTGCCCGCTCCTCGCGCTGGCCCCAGTGGCGAAATGGTAGACGCGGCAGACTCAAAATCTGCTTTCTGCAAGGAAGTGCTGGTTCGAGTCCGGCCTGGGGCACCATCGGCCTGTTACGGG
>DAORNX010000605.1:0-428 GCA_035441225.1 Caulobacter sp. | reverse complement strand
GGGCCCTGTGTCGGCGTGACGGCGGTTAGCAGCGCGATCGGCGTCAGGTCTTCGAGGAACGGGCCGATGATCTGCGCCCCGATCGGCAGGCCGCCGCGGGTGCGGCCGATCGGGGCGACCGTCGCCGGCAGCTGGGCCATCCCGGCGAACAGCGGCCAGGCGTGCTGCGGGGCGTAGGCCACCTCGGCGCCGTCGATGTCCAGGGTGCGGTTCAGCCCGGGCCACGGATCCGGCTCGTCGAAATGGACGAAGGCCGGCGTGGCGTAGCAGGGGGCGATGACCACGTCGAAGGCGGCGAAGAAGGCGTCCCACTGTCGCCGGATCACCTCCTGCTCGGTGATGCAGTCGACATAATCCTGGACGGTCGCGGCGGCGGGAGCCGAACCGGGTTTGGTCGTCTCGTTGTCCGATTTTTTGTCTGTCATGTC
>DAORNX010000604.1:0-1545 GCA_035441225.1 Caulobacter sp. | reverse complement strand
CGTGGAACTTCCCGGTCAACCTGACCTTCGCGCCGCTGGCCGGCATCCTGGCGGCCGGAAACAGGGCGATGATCAAGCCGTCCGAGTTCACCCCGGCGACTTCCGAGCTGATGAAGACCATGTTCGCCAAGGCCTTCAGCGAGGAGGAAATCGCCGTGATCACCGGCGGGCCGGAGGTCGGCCAGGCCTTCGCCGGCCTGCCGTTCGACCACATGATCTTCACCGGGGCGACTTCGATCGCCCGTCATGTCATGCGGGCGGCGGCCGAGAACCTGGTGCCGCTGACGCTGGAACTGGGCGGCAAGAGCCCGGTGATCATCTCCCGCAGCGCCGACATGGCCACCGCCGCTGCTCGGATCATGAACGGCAAGACGCTCAACGCCGGCCAGATCTGCCTCGCGCCGGACTATGTGATGGCGCCTGAGGGGCGGCTCGAGGAATTCGTCACCGAGGCCTCCAGCGCGGTTGCCCGCATGTTCCCGACCCTGAAGGACAACCCCGACTACACCGCTGTCGTCGCCCAGCGGCACTATGACCGGATCAAGGGCTATATCGATGACGCCCGGGCCAAGGGCGCCGACGTCCGCGAGATCAACCCCGCCGGCGAGGACTTCAGCCAGCAGGAGCATCGCAAGATTCCGCCGACCCTGATCCTCAACGCCACCGACGACATGACGGTGATGCAGGACGAGATCTTTGGTCCTGTGCTGCCGGTGAAGACCTACAAGGCCGTCGGCGAGGCGGTCGATTACATCAACGCCCATGAGCGCCCGCTCGGTCTCTACTGGTTCGGCTCCGACGAAGCCGAGAAGGAGCGGGTGCTCAACCATACGACCAGCGGCGGGGTGACGGTCAACGACGTGATCATGCACGTGGCCCAGGAGGAGCTGCCGTTCGGCGGTGTCGGCCCGTCGGGCATGGGCAGCTATCACGGCCACGACGGCTTCCTCGAGTTCAGCCACCGCAAGGCGGTCTACACCCAGCTCAAGAAGGACATCGGTCCGCTGCTGGCGATGCGTCCGCCCTACGGACCGGCGATCCGCAAGTATCTGGCCGGCACGCTCTCGAAATAGGCGAGGCTGTTCATCTGGCCGTCAGGCGGGGCGCCGTATTGCAGCTACAGTGGCGGCATACGATATCCCGCCTGAGGGCCCTCTGGCCCAGTGGAGATGAGCATGCGTACGGCCGTGACCGGCCTGCTGGTTTCGCTGATGGCGGCTTCGGCCGTCTCGGCGAAGCCTGACTTTCGGGCCCAGGCCCGTTGCATCGCGGCCTACGAGGTGGCCGCCGGCCTGCTTGAGGCCGACGCCGACGCCGCCAGCGGCGCGGACAAGGTCCTGATCCGCAAGCGCATCGACAAGCTCGACGCGAACCGTGAGCGGCTGTCCCTGTCCCTGGCCACCCGCACGGACCTGACGCCGGCGGACAGCAAGGCCAGCCAGCAGGAGCGCAAGGCCGAGGAGGCCCGGCTGGACAAGCTGGCCCCCGCGGCGGTGCAGGCCGCGGCGGACGCCTGCGACGGGATCGTCAGCGCCGGGTGATCCC
>DAORNX010000603.1:460-1551 GCA_035441225.1 Caulobacter sp. | reverse complement strand
ATCTGAAAACAGCGGGGGGGGGCAGGACGACCCCCCTCCGCCTCGCTGCGCTCGGCACCTCCCCCCGCTCGCGCTCATCATTACCCACAAGTCGCTCGGGTGAGCCCCGCCCGCAGCTTGCGGGGCTGGCCGCGCTGGTTGATGGAGGTGGACTTGCGGACGTCGGCGGCGGAGTCGGCCTCGTTGCGCCGGTTCGGTGCGACGAAGGGGTGGTCCGGTCGCGGGATGACGCCGATGGTCGTCTCTGTGGCCTGCTCGCCCAGGATCCGCGCCTGCGGTGGCGCCGCTGACCTGTCAAGCCCGGCGGATTTGCAACCAGTCCAGGTCAACCCAATCCAATTTGCAACCCCATGGGAGTGCTGCCAGGTGGAGCGCCAGCCTCGGAGACGTGTTTGTTGGAGTTACGGGGCTGCGGGCCGTTCGAGGTTGAAGAAATGAGGGGGTTGACCGCGATGGGTTGCAGGAACGCAGGGGTTGGGCGGCCAGGTCGGCGCATCCTTCGGCAACGGCCATCCACCACGGAGCCTCGGTGAACACCAAGGAGATGGCTCCACTCTGTCTTCCTTCCTGCCCTGCCTTCCTCTCTTCCTGATGGCCGGTCCTTCACCGGCCGGCTGAGGAACACAGCCCAGCGCTTCCTCGCAAGCTGGCACACGGGTCAGGTCGGGGCGGCGTCCCTGGTGTTCGGCCCGGGTCGTAGGGGGCGGAGGAGACGCCAAGACGCCAGGACGCCACGAGGTCCGTGGCGATGTGAGCGGGAGGGTGTGGGCCGGCGATGGCGGAGTCGACCTGGGTGAGAGTCGTGCGGGTCGGCAATGCCGAACCGAGGGTGCTGAGGGTCGAACTCGCTCGTAGAAGGCCGCGCGTGGGCGTTGAACTCTCATCCGCTACCACTCCGCCCGGGGCCACTCTCAATGAAGGCGGCTCCGCCTCCTGGCCTTCCCCGTCGACCTCCCCTCCGTTCGACCACCTGGCCTTGGCGGCTCCGCAAGCCGAGGTCGCTGTCGTTGCCCCTCGCCCTTGGCCCGGAAAGATGTGGGCAATGATGAGCACGAGCGAGGGGAGGGAGAAGACCAATCAACCCTCCCCCC
>DAORNX010000603.1:0-256 GCA_035441225.1 Caulobacter sp. | reverse complement strand
TGCCGACCTTGAGGCCCTCTCCCCCCCAGACGCAGCAGGGCAGCAGATCGCCTTCGTAGGTGACCCCGTACTGATCGACCAACCCAAGACAGCGCAGCGGGACTCCGTCGAGCTCGCCGCGGTGGTAGGCCAGCGAGTCCCGGTAGAAGGCGAGCCGGCCCTGGACGGCGGGCTCCCGCGCGGCGATGTGCTCGACGGCCCGCTCCCAGGCGGCCTGGTGGGCCTCCGTCCGCAAGGCGAGGTCGGGGGCGTCGTT
>DAORNX010000602.1:1243-1551 GCA_035441225.1 Caulobacter sp. | reverse complement strand
CGGGCGCGGACCTCGGCGCCGCGGCCGGCCTGTTCAACGTCCTGCAGTAGGACGTCCCGGACGGGGCGGCGTCGCGGGTTCGCCCGTGGCGCCGCCATCGCCGCGCCGCCCGCCACCTCCCCCGGGATCGGGCGAGCGCAGCGAAAAAGCCCCGGAGCTCATGGCTCCGGGGCTTTTCCATATCCGTCGGTCGCATCGGCCCGATGATGGCCCTCCCAGGTGGCGGAACTCCTGCCGCCCGACGCCCTTGGAGGGACAGCGCCGGCCGGAGGCGGGCAAGCCCGCGCCCGGCCGGTGCGTCAACGACG
>DAORNX010000602.1:0-1233 GCA_035441225.1 Caulobacter sp. | reverse complement strand
ACCGGCCGGGGAGTTCCGCACGGCCTCACCCTAGGCAGGCGCGACCGGCCGCGTATCCCCTGTTCGGGGGGTTTCGAGTCAGTCGTCGGAGTCGATCGGGCCGACGATCACCTCGCCCGAGCCGGCGACCTTCTTGCTCACGCCGCCAGACACGCTGGTCACCCGCACGTCGCCGGAGCCGGCGATCTTGGCGCTGACGCTGTCGGCCGGGGCCATGATGATCACGTCGCCGGAGCCGGCGATCGACACCGAGACCTCGCCGACCCGGCCGCCGCGGACGTCGACGTCGCCCGAGCCCATGATGTTGGCCGCGACCGGACCGGTGACCGAGGCGGCGCTGACGTCGCCCGAGCCGGCGATGTTGACCGACAGGCCGCCGGAGAGCCCGGCCGTGGCCACGTCGCCCGAGCCGGCGATGTTGATCGAGGTCTTGCCGGCTTCACCCACGGTGGTGTCGCCCGACCCGGCCTGGTTGATGTTCAGTTCGCCGGCGACGTTGCCGACCGTCCAGTCGCCGCAGCCGGCGTTGGACAGGGTCAGGCTGTTGGTCCGGCCAATGCTGCCGAACACCGCGCCGCCGCCGGCCACCCTGGCGTCCATCGGCACGCGGACGACCACCTGCGGCAGGGCGTCCCAGCCGAAGGTCTTGCCCCGGACCGTGACGCTGGTCTGGCCGTTGAAGGTGCGGCAGTTGTGGATGGCGTTGCGGCGCAGGTCGCCGTCAACGATGGTCTTGTCGCCCTCGGTGCGAACCGTCAGCGGCAGGTCCGGACTGGTGGTCAGGAACTCGACCTTCACGTCGCTCCGGTCTTCCGGGATGACCACGACGCGGGCGGCCGCGTCCTTGATCTCCACGGAGGCGGCCTGGGCGGCGGTGGCGCCGAGCAGCGCCGCGGTCGCGGCGCCGATGGTCAGGAAAGCGCGCATCGGATTCTTCTCCCCTCAATGCGTGATGGCCGGACGCTAGGCCCGCCGGGGCCGCGGGGCAGCTTAATTCGAGGTCATGACAGAGCTGTCATGGTCGGACGCCGTCAGACCCCGCCGGCCAGCGCCAGCAGCATCGTCTCGGATTCGTCGTCGGCCGGCAGGAAGGCTTCCAGGCGCAGCTCGTCCAGGGTCACCTCCTGGGGCGCGGCCAGCCGGGTGGTCACGCCGATCAGGCCCAGCCCGCGGCCCCGGGATTCAAGGCGGATCTCGCCCAGCGGACCGGGCGGCGGCCCGCCCGGCGCCACG
>DAORNX010000601.1:0-1557 GCA_035441225.1 Caulobacter sp. | reverse complement strand
CCAGCCGCGCGGGCCCGCGAAGGCGGCGAAGGCGGCGGCGAACCGCCCGGCGGACCGCCAGGGCCGCCCCGGTCCGACGAAGGGAAGGTGCTCGCTCATCCGGCCCGGATGTCACACGTTACCGGCCGGTCGTCGAGACTCTGCCCCCGACAGGCGCGGTCCGGTCGTGACGCTGGGTCATACTTTCCGCGGCCGGTGCAAGCGGTCATGATCGCCCGCGACACCGGGAGCCGTCCCCTCCAGGACGGACTCCCCGGCGATGGGGACAGGCGATGCATGATCTGGTGATCCGTAACGGACGGGTGATCGATGGCGCGGAGACGCCGGCCTTCACGGCCGACATCGCCATCGACGGAGGCCGGATCACCGCCATCGGCGGCATCGCCGACGCCGGACGGCGGGAGATCGACGCGTCCGGCCTGATCGTCACCCCGGGGTGGGTCGACATCCACACCCACTACGACGGCCAGGTGACGTGGGACCCCTACCTGTCGCCGTCCAGCTGGCATGGCGTGACCACGGCGGTGATGGGCAACTGCGGCGTCGGCTTCGCGCCGGTCAGACGCGACCGCCACGACTGGCTGATCGAGCTGATGGAAGGGGTGGAGGACATCCCGGGGTCGGCCCTGGCCGAGGGCATCAGCTGGGACTGGGAGACCTTCCCCGAATACCTCGACAGCCTCGATGCCCAGGCGCGGGTGCTCGACGTGGCCACCCAGGTGCCGCACAGCGCGGTGCGGGCCTATGTCATGGGCGAGCGCGGCGCGCGCAACGAGGACGCCACGCCCGAGGATATCGAGGCCATGGCGGCCATCGTCGCCGAGGGCATGAAGGCCGGGGCCCTCGGTTTCTCGACCTCGCGCACCGTGGTCCATACGACGAAGGACGGCACGGTGATGCCGGGCACCACGGCCGCGGCGGACGAGCTGCTGGCCATCGGCAGGGCCATGGCCTCCGTCGGTCCCGGGGTGTTCGAGATGTCGTCGGACATGGCCCCGGCCGAACCGGAGTTCGACTGGATGCGGGCCATGTCGACGGAAACCGGCGTGACGGTGACCTACAGCCTGCTGCAGTCGCCCCTGCAGCCGGGCAACTGGATCAAGCTGCTGGACCTGACGCGCCAGGCGCGCGCCCAGGGCGCCAGCATCGCCGCCCAGATCGCCTGCCGCCCGACCGGCCTGGTGCTGGGCTGGCAGAGCACCATCCACCCGTTCGTCGGCCGCCAGACCTATCGTGACATCGCCGCGCTGCCGTTCGAGGAACGGCTCGAGAAGCTGCGCGATCCCGCCGTGCGCGCCGCCATCCTGGCCGACCCGAGTCGGAAGATGGGCCCTCTGGGCGCGATCATGACCCAGGGCTTCGACCGCATGTTCCGGCTGCAGCAGCCGGACGGCGGCCTCGACTACGAGCCCCGCGCCGAGGACTCGATCGCCGCCCTGGCGAAGGCGAGCGGCCAGGCGCCGGACGCGGTCGTCTATGACATGCTCATGGAGAACGACGGGCGCGGCTACATCTACCTGCCGCTGCTGAACTACACCGAGTTCAACTTCGACCACA
>DAORNX010000600.1:0-1567 GCA_035441225.1 Caulobacter sp. | reverse complement strand
CCGCAGCGGAAGCCGAAGCCGAGGGCGGCGCTCGATTCCATCTCGTAGGTGAAGCTGCCGTCGTTGAGCCGCAGCCGGCCGACGGCCGCGCGCAGGTCCTCGAAGTCGGCCGCGTCGACCGGGAACAGGCCGCAGAACACCACCGGCTGCACGTCCTTGAAGCCGGGCAGGGCCTGGGTGGTGGGCTTCTTCTCGTCGGTGAGGGTGTCGCCGACGGCCGCGTCGGCAACCTCCTTGATCTGGGCGGTGATGAAGCCGATCTCGCCCGGGCCGAGGCTGTCGACCGGGGTGTTCTTGGGCTTGAACACGCCGACGCGGTCGACCAGGTGGGTCGAGCCGTGCTGCATCATCTTGATCTTCTGGCCCGCGCGCAGCGTGCCGTCGAACACCCGCACGAGGACGACGACGCCCAGGTAGGCGTCGTACCAGGCGTCGACCAGCAGGGCCTTGAGCGGCGCGTCCGGGTCGCCCTTCGGCGCGGGCAGGCGGTGGACGATGGCCTCGAGCACCTCGTGGATGCCGACGCCGGACTTGGCGCTGCACAGCACCGCGTCGCTGGCGTCCAGGCCGATGACGTCCTCGATCTGGGCCCGCACGCGCTCGGGCTCGGCGGCCGGCAGGTCGATCTTGTTCAGGACCGGCACGATCTCGTGGTTGTTGTCGATCGCCGAATAGACGTTGGCCAGGGTCTGGGCCTCGACGCCCTGGCTGGCGTCGACGACGAGGATCGAGCCCTCGCAGGCGGCGAGCGAGCGGCTGACCTCATAGGCGAAGTCGACGTGGCCCGGGGTGTCCATCAGGTTCAGGACATAGGTCTCGCCGTCGTCGGCCCGGTATTCGAGCCGCACGGTCTGGGCCTTGATGGTGATGCCGCGCTCCTTCTCGATCTCCATCGAGTCGAGCACCTGGGCGGTCATCTCGCGCGCGCTCAGGCCGCCGGTCTCCTGGATCAGCCGGTCCGACAGCGTCGACTTGCCGTGGTCGATGTGGGCGACAATCGAGAAGTTGCGGATTCTGGACAGGGGGGTCGTCATGCTGCGTGCGTCTAGCACATTGCCGCGCCAACGCGAGGGGCGGGGGCGACGCGCAACCGGATTCGGTCGTTTCGCGCTTGCGAACAGCGCCGCGGACCATAGATAGCAGGGAACGTTCGCCGGCTCGCCGACGGGCGCCGGACGGCATGGCTCGAGGGGACGACCAGGTGGGACAGACAACAGACCGGCCCGGCTGGCGAATGGCGCTGCTCGCGACGGCCGTGCTGGCCCTCGCCGGTTGCGGCAAGGCCAAGGAAGCCCCCAAGGCGCCGCAGGCCAGCCAGACGGTCACGGTGCAGGCGGTCGCGGTGGTCAACGTGCCGCGGCGGGTGACCGCCAGCGGCGACATCGTCGCCTGGAACGAGGTGGTGGTCGGCGCCGAAACCGGTGGGCTGACCGCCGTGCGCGTGCTGGTCGACGAGGGCGCCTGGGTGCGCCAGGGCCAGCCGCTGCTGCAGATGAACGACGACCTGCTGCGCGCCCAGGTGCGCCAGCAGGAGGCCAACGCCCAGGTCTCGAGCGGCAAGACCGCC
>DAORNX010000599.1:0-1567 GCA_035441225.1 Caulobacter sp. | reverse complement strand
CCGAGATCGCCCAGGGCACGCTGCAGGTGCTGTTCGAGTTCCAGACCCAGGTCGCGGCCCTGACCGGCATGGAGATCGCCAACGCCTCCCTGTATGACGGCTCGACCGCCTGCGCCGAGGCGGTGATGATGGCCCAGCGGGTCACGCGGCGGGACAAGGCGGTGCTGTCCGGCGGCCTTCACCCCCACTACGTCCGCACCACCGAGACCCTGGCCCACGCCGACGGCATGGACATCGTGCGTCTGCCGGCCGCCGTCGACGCCGAGGACGCGGTGATTGCCGCCATCGACTCGGGCACCGCCTGCGTCGTGGTCCAGACCCCCAACGTGTTCGGCACGGCCACCGATGTATCGAAGATCGCCGAGGCGGCCCACGCCGCGGGCGCGCTGCTGATCGTGGTGACCACCGAGGCGGTGTCCTACGGCCTGCTCAAGTCGCCCGGCGAGATGGGCGCCGACATCGCTGTCGCCGAGGGCCAGTCGATCGGCAACGCCCTGAACTTCGGCGGCCCGTACGTCGGTCTGTTCGCCTGCCGCGAAAAGCTGATCCGCCAGGCCCCCGGCCGCCTCTGCGGCGAGACCGTCGACGCCGACGGCCGGCGCGGCTTCGTGCTGACCCTGTCGACGCGCGAGCAGCACATCCGCCGCGACAAGGCGACCTCGAACATCTGCACCAACAGCGGCCTCTGCGCCCTGGCCTTCTCGATCCACATGAGCCTGCTGGGCGAGGTCGGCCTGCGCCGCCTGGCGGCCCTGAACCACCAGACGGCCCGCGCGCTGAAGACGGCGCTGGAGGGGGTGAAGGGGGTCGAGATCCTGACCCCGCGCTTCTTCAACGAGTTCGCCGTGAAGCTCGCCAGGCCGGCCGCCGGCGTTGTCGAGGCCCTGGCCGCCAGGGGCGTACTCGGCGGCGTGCCCTACAGCCGCCTCGACCCCGCCGCCGGCCTGGACGACGTCCTGCTGGTGGCCGCCACTGAAACCGTGACCGAAGGCGACATCGCCGCCTTCAAGGCCGCCCTGACCGAGGTGATGGCATGAGCTCGATGAATTCCGTGGGCCGTCCCACCGCGCCGGCCCAGACCAACGACTACATCCACCCGACCCTGACCGGCGCGCGCGGCCTGCTGCAGGACGAGGCGCTGATCTTCGAGCTGGGCGGCTGGGACAAGACCGGCGTCGACCTGCCGGATGCCGATCGCCCGGCCGACGATCTCGACGGCCTGCTGCGCACCGCGCCGATCGGCCTGCCGGGGCTCAGCGAGCCGGAAGCGGTCCGCCACTATGTGCGCCTGAGCCAGAAGAACCACGCCATCGACCTGGCCCTCTATCCGCTGGGCAGCTGCACGATGAAGCACAACCCGCGCCTCAACGAGAAGGCCGCGCGGATGGCCGGCTTCGCCGACATCCACCCGCTGCAGCCGGTCTCGACCGTGCAGGGCGCGCTGGCGCTGATCGACCGGCTGGCGCACTGGCTCAAGACCCTGACCGGCATGCCGGCCGTGGCCATGACGCCCAAGGCCGGCGCCCACGGCGAGCTGTGCGGCCTGCTGGCCATCCGCGCGGCGCAC
>DAORNX010000598.1:0-1581 GCA_035441225.1 Caulobacter sp. | reverse complement strand
CGCGGCGCCGGCGGCGCCTTGCCGCTGGTGTCGAAGGCGACCTCCAGATCGGCCGCAGTGGTCGGCGGATCGAGCAGCGTGACGACGAAATGGCGCACGCCGCCGGGTGGAATACGGGGATCGGCCGGCGCGGCCAGCTTCACCGCGACCGTCTTGCCGGCCTTGTTGATCAGGCTCACGCGCAGCGGCGGGGCGGCCGCCGGACGGTCGGTGACGTTGCGGATCACGCCGGTCACCGCGAGGGCCGCGTGACTGTCCTTGAGGACCGCCTCGGCCCCGATGTTCTCGATCGTCAGGCCGAGGCGGTTCACCGGCAGGCCGACGCCGGCGTAGGCCGCCGCGCTGCCCGGCCAGATCCGCACCACGTTGACCCGGAAGACGATCGCCGTCGCCACCAGGGCCAGCAAGCCGACGGCCATGCCGGCCCAGACCACGCCGGTGGTCATCGCCTCGCGCACCCGGCGGCTGGTGTCGGCCTTCTGACGAAACACCTTCGGCAGTTCCTCGCCGGGCAGGGCGCTGACGGGCTGATCCTCGATCGCGGGGGCGGTCTCGCGGACGGTCGCGCCCTCGACGGCGTCGACGAACAGTTCCAGGGCGGGCTCGCCATGGGCGGTCCAGCGGTTGCCGCAGGACGAGCACTTTACCGTCCGTCCGTCAGGTCCGACCTTGTCGTCGGGGACGAAATAGCGGGTAGCGCACTCTGGACAGGTCAGTATCATGCCGGCGAATCGGACGCTCCCGCTCCTCCACTGAGGTCGCCGATTTCGGCTCCCATGTCCAGAAACCGAGACGCCGCACCGACCGGTGAGCCCCTCGCCGGCCCCATTCTGCGCTTTGACGGCGTAGGCATGCGCTATGGTCGCGCGGCCGAGGTGCTCAAGGACGTCAACTTCGCGCTGGCGCCGGGCTCGTTTCACTTTCTCACCGGCGCGTCCGGGGCCGGCAAGAGCAGCCTGCTGAAGCTGATCTACCTGGCCGAACGGCCCTCGCGCGGGACCATCGAGCTGTTCGGCCGCGACGTCGAGGCCGTGGCCCCGGCCGACCGGCCGTTCCTGCGCCGACGCATCGGGGTGGTGTTCCAGGAATTCAGGCTGCTCGACCATCTGTCGGCGTTCGACAATGTCGCCCTGCCGCTGCGCATCGCCGGGGGCAAGCCGGATGCCTATCGTAACGATGTCGCCGAGCTGCTGGCCTGGGTGGGCCTGAAGTCGCGCATGCACGCCCTGCCCCCGACGCTGTCGGGCGGCGAGAAGCAGCGGCTGGCGATCGCCCGTGCGGTGGTCAATCGTCCCGACATCCTGCTGGCCGACGAACCGACCGGCAATGTCGACGACGCCCACGCCCTGCGCATCCTCAAGCTGTTCGTCGAACTCAACCGCCTGGGCACCACGGTGCTGATCGCCAGCCACGACGAGGACCTGGTCGCCCGCTCGGGCCAGCCGGTTCTGCATCTCGACAAGGGCCGGCTGCGCGCCTTCGGGCGGGGCGCGGGGGCCGCCGGCGCATGAGCGAGCTGTTCGACATCCGGCGGTGGAAGCCCGCGCCGCTGCTGCCACGCCGGGACCCGCGCGACGGCTC
>DAORNX010000597.1:0-1584 GCA_035441225.1 Caulobacter sp. | reverse complement strand
GCGCCACGGCCGATCCTCGTCCCGATCCCACGCCGGCGGAGGCGCTGGCCCGCTGGGGGACCCTGACGGGCCAGGAGCTGGCCTTCCTCTGCGGCGAGAGCGCGACGCCGCCGACGGGCGCGGTCGGCCACGACTGGGGCGACGGGATGGTGTGGTTCTCCCCGGCGGAGGCGAGGGCGCGCGGGCTGGCGGCGGTCGCGGCCTAACCTTTCTCCCGCACCTGCCGGGGTTCATAGATCGCCCAATGCCTCCCGGACATGGCCAGGCGTTCGCGGCTGGACACCGTGAAATCGAGCGTCACGATCCGGTGCCCGTTCTTCTCCTCGTTGGCCACGACCACGCCGCGCGTCTCCAGCGCCTCGCCGTCGCGGATCAGGCCGTGCAGGCGCGCGTCGCTCTCCAGATGGATCCACGGCCCCAGCTTCACCGACTGGGCCAGCACATAGTTGGCCCGGCGCAGCATGTAGGCCGGGTTGCAGAGGTCGCCGCCGTCGAACAGCGCCGGGTCCTCGCGCGTGTTCTGCAGGTGCGACAGGCCGACGTCGGCGAAATAGAGCTCCTTCAGGGCGCCCAGCACCCGGCCTACCGGCAGGCTGTCGGGCGAGGCCGGCGGCCGGTCCTCGGGCCGGGGCAGGTCAGCCTCGGGCAGGATGGCGGGAACCGCTCCATCGTCCGATCGCCAGGCGGTTCCGCTGGCGCAGTCCAGGCCGCGGGCCGTCACCGTCAGGGCCAGCGACCCGTCGGGTTGCTCGTCCGCCGCCACCGTGGTCTCGTCGCCGTCATAGACCGGCTTGCCGAATTTCGCCCGGATGCGGCCCTGGCTCAGCCAGTCCCGGCCCCACCGGGCGACCGGTGCGTGGGCCATATAGGCAAACACATCGACCCCCGGCACCAGCCCGCCGGTGAAGCCGAACCGGCTGGCGACGTCATCGGCGTGGATCCGGTTCTCGCTGGCGGTGGCCGTGTTGAAGGCGGTCAGGGTGCGGCGCACGGTCATGAAATGCCCACGAAGGGGAAAAATTCCCGCGTCAGGAGTCTGAACGACAATCGCCTTCCCCCGGCAGTTGCAAGCAGGAACGCCTGGGGCTAACACTTGGTTAATGTCACATACCGCTGTGCGCTCACCCGGACTCCCTCCGGCGGATGACAGGCGGTATCGGAGTCACGACATGAGGTCGGCGGCTCACAAGGGGGAGCTGAAGTGAAGCACGTTCTTATCGCCGGTTTGAGCATTCTCGTGTTGAGCGCCGCGGCCGGGGTCGCCAGCGCCCATGATCCGTACGGCCCGCCGCCCCCGCCGCCGAGTGGCGGTGGCTACGGCCCGCCGCCGGGGCCGATCGACTGCCTCTGCACCAGCCTCGAGACCTTCTACGTCCCGACCGCGCCCTGGGCCGACATCCGCGTTCGCGCGCCGGGCGTCCGCGTCTACGGCACCCCGGTCGTGGTGCCGTCGGGCCGCATCGATATCCAGGGTCCGCCCGTCTACGTCGACGCGCCGCCGATCCGCATCGCCGCGCCGCAGATCTATCTGCACCGGCCGGAAGTCTACGTGCGGCCTTCGTCCGTCACGGTCGAGCCGCCGGA
>DAORNX010000596.1:0-1585 GCA_035441225.1 Caulobacter sp. | reverse complement strand
CGCCCGGCCAGGCCTTGAGCTGGCGACCGGTTCGCGGTCAACAATGGCCGATGATGACTCGCCTGCTGCTCTGCCTCGCCCTGCTGCTGACCGCCGCGCCGGCCCTGGCCCAACCGGTCGCCGCCAGGCCGATCGTGCTGGGCGAGACCTTCGACCTGCCCTCGCGCGCCGAGGGCGAGACCCGCCACATCACCGTCTGGCTGCCGCCGTCCTACGCCGCCGGCAAGGCCGCCTATCCGGTGCTCTACCTGCTCGACGGCGGCGAGGCGCAGGACCTGCTGCCGGTCGTCGGCCTGGCCGCCCTGGGCGGGCTCAACGGCGTCACCGACGAGATGATCGTGGTCGGGATCGAGAGCGGCCCGGGCCTGAGGCTGCGCGACTTCACCACGCCCAGCGAGGTCGAGCGCAAGCAGTTTCCGGTCCAGGGCGAGGCGGCCCGCTTCCGCCGCTTCCTGGCGCAGGAGCTGCTGCCGCTGGTCGCCGGGCGCTACCGCACCAGCGGCGAGACGGCCCTGATGGGCGAGAGCCTGGCCGGCTACTTCGTGCTCGACAGCGCCCTGCGCCAGCCGGACCTGGTGACCACCTACATCGCCGTCTCGCCGAGCATCTGGTGGGACGACCAGAGCCTTGTGCGCGACGCCGCCACCCTGCTGAAGGCCCGGCCCTGGCCGCCCGGCCGCAAGCTCTACCTGTCGCAGGCCAACGAGGGGGCGCTGGTGGCCGGGGCGATGAGCCGCCTGCTGGCGACGCTGCGCGCCGACGGCCCGCCGCAGCTCGCCTGGACCTTCCGCGCCTTTCCCCAGGAACGCCACCTGACGACCTATCATCCGTCGGGCCTGGAGGCCTTGCGCTGGGCCTTCCCGGGGCCGGAGGCCGAACCGGCGAGGGCGCCGTGAGCGAGGTCGCCATCCGCCGGCTCATGCCCGCCGACGTCGAGGCCTTCCGCGCCCTGCGGATCGAGGCCATGACCGCCGAGCCGGAGACCTTCGGCACGGACATCCTCGAGGAGCGCGCCAAGACCCTCGAAGCCAGCGCCGCGACCCTCGAGTCCACCGCCCTGTTCGGCGGCTTCGTCGACGACGCGCTGGTCGGCATGGCCGGCTACTCGCGGCTCAAGCCTTTGCGCGAGCAGCACAAGGGCCTGGTCTGGAGCATGTACGTCCGGGCCTCGGCCCGCGGCCATGGCCTGGGCGGGCGGCTGCTGCGGGCGGTGATCGACCATGCCCGCGGCGAGGTCGAGAGCCTCCAGCTGGTGGTCGTCTCGACCAACACCGCGGCCGTGGCCCTCTACGAGCGTCACGGGTTCCGCCGCTGGGGCCTGGAGCCGTTCGCCCTCAAGGTCGGCGAGGGCCGCTATACCACCGACGCCTGGTACTGGCTGCCGCTGGCCGGTCTCGAGGCCTAACGCTGTGTTAACGCGACACATTCTAACCTTCGCGGGCTCACAGGACCGCGCCCGGTCCGCCTGAAGGCAGGACGTCATGTCCGTAACCCGCACCAACAGCTTCCGCCGCCAGAACGATCACTTCGAGCCGGACGAGCAGAGCGATCCGCAGGCCCAGCGCCGGATTCGCGGGATTCTCGA
>DAORNX010000595.1:0-1598 GCA_035441225.1 Caulobacter sp. | reverse complement strand
CTGTTCGCCGGCGGTCCGGTGCTGGTCGCCCGGCTCGAGCCGGACGCGCCGCCGCCGCCCGGGCCCCAGGTCGGCTTCGCGGGTATCGGCAAGCCGTGGAAGGTCGAGCGCTCACTGGTCGCGGCCGGCTGCGACCTGAAGGACTTCGTGCGCTTCCCCGACCATCACGCCTATGGCGCCGGTGACCTGGCGCTGCTGGACGAGGTCGCCGCGCGGCACGGCGCCGGCCTGGTCACGACCGAGAAGGACTGGGTCCGCCTGCCGCCCGAATGGCGCGCGAGGGCGACCGTCTGGCCCGTGCGGGCGCGGTTCGAGGACGAGGCGGCGGTGCTCGCTCTGTTGGGAACATGCACGTCGGCGCCTGTTCCCGAAGCGGCGGGGGACACGCGCTGAAGGGCATGCCCCCTCCGGAAGACTATTCGCTCTTGTAGACCACCCCGCCCTTCATCACGAAACTGACCTTCGTCAGCACCGTCACGTCGGTCAGCGGGTCGCCGCGCACGGCGATCAGGTCGGCCTGCTTGCCCGGGAGCAGCGCGCCAATCTGGTCGGTGAGGCCGAAGTGTTCGGCCGCCCAGATAGTCGCCGCGCGGATGGCGTCCAGCGGGGTGAAGCCCGCCTTGACCATCAGGGCGAACTCTCCGGCATTGTCGCCATGGGCCGAGACGCCGGTGTCGGTGCCGAAGGCGATCCTGACCCCGCCGTCATGGGCGCGGCGGGCCATGTCGAGCATCTTCGGGCCGGCCTCGAGCGCCTTGGCCTTCTGGGCCGGGCTGAAGAAGGTGTTGGGCCTCGCCGCCTCGCGCGCCACGTAGTCGCCGGCCATCAGGGTCGGGATCAGCCAGGCCCCCGTCGACCGGAACAGCTTGATCGACTCGGCGTCGAGATAGGTGCCGTGCTCGATGGAATCGCCGCCGGCGCGGAGGAAGGAGTTGATGCCGTCGGCGCCGTGGGCGTGGGCGGTGACCTTGCGGCCCATCGAATGGGCGGTCTCGACGATCGCCCGCAGTTCGTCATCCGAGAACTGCTTGGCGAGGCCCGCGGCGGTCTGGGACAGCACCCCGCCGGTGGCCGTGATCTTGATGATGTCGGCGCCGGCCCGGACCTGTTCACGCACCGCCCGGCGGCAGTCGTCGGCGCCCGAGCAGACCGCCGGTCCCCGATAGACCGGGACCAGGGCCTCGGGCATGCCGTTGCCCGGGTCGCCGTGGCCGCCGTGCACCGAGATGGGGGAGCCGGCGGCAATGATGCGCGGACCGGCGATGCGGCCGGTCCTGATCGCATCCCGCAGGGCGAAGATCGATTCGTTGGGCGCCCCCAGGTCGGCCACCGTGGTGAAGCCGGCCTTCAGCGTCTTGAGGCCGTTCCAGGCGCCGTCGAGGGCCAGGTCCGACCGGGTCTTGGTGAATTCCTCGAGCTGGGCGTTGGGGCCCTGTTCGCTGGTCAGGTGCACATGGCTGTCGATCAGGCCGGGCAGGACGAAGCTGTCATGCAGGTCGATGACGCGGGCGCCGGCGGCGGCGGTATAGCCGGCTTCGATCCGCAGCACCTTGCCATCCTGGATAACCAGGGTCCGCTGGGTCTCGACCGTGCCGCTG
>DAORNX010000594.1:0-1614 GCA_035441225.1 Caulobacter sp. | reverse complement strand
TCGTCCGGCGCCACCGCGTCGTACATGGCGTCCTTGGTGATGTTCTTGTCGCTCATGGCAACGGTCCTCCGGCCAGATCAAGGGAATGCGGGCCCGTTGCAGTCGGACCTCGTCCAATGTGAACACTGTCCACTTAATGCGAATGCGGGTCAATTAGAAAATGACGGGGGCGTCAAGTTCTTACGGGAAGTTAACGCTGGCCCGGCGCGACGTGGCGAGCGGGGGAAGCGACGCCGGCGGAATGCGAGGGGTCGAACACCCTTCCGCCGCCCATGCCGTGAGGAGCAGGGAGGCCGCGTCAGATGACCGGATCGCCCTCAAGCTCGCGCAGCAGGGCCGGGTCGCGCCGGGCCCGGTCGACCAGCAACAGGGCGTCGTCACGACCTTCCATGTCGAGCTGATCGGCCAGCCGCGCCAGGCGTCCGGCGGCGGCCGCCAGGCCGGCGTCGTCGGTGTCGAGCACGGTGAACACGGTCGCCACCACATGCTTGCAGCGCAGGCCGCTTTCCTCGAAATCGGGACAGGTGCAGCGGGCGTCGGACGCGTCCCTGGCCGCGACCTCGACGACATAGGCGATGCCGCGTTCGCCGGTCACATGGGCCAGCACGCCGGCGGGCGAGACCTCAACCAGCGCGACCCAGCCCTTGGCCGCATAGGCCTCGCCGCGCATCACCCGCGCCTCGGGCATGTCGCGGCGGACGGCCTCATAGTCGAAATCGGGCGCGTTCATCGGGCCAGCCTAGCCGATTCGTTCACGCTTTGTCTTCGATGGCGTCGATGTCGGCGTCCGACAGGCCGAAATGATGGCCGATCTCGTGCACCAGCACATGGGCGATCAGGTCGCCCAGGCCCACGTCGCCGCGCTCGGCCCATTCGTCGAGGATCGGCCGCCGGTACAGGAACACCATCGACGGGTGCGGCAGGGGATCGAGCACCGAGCGGCGCGACAGGTCTACGCCCTGGTAGAGCCCGGTCAGCTCGAACGGGTCCTCGATGTCCAGGTCCCGCAGGACGTCATCCTCGGCGAAGTCAGCGACCCGGATGATCGTCTCGCCGGCCATCTGGCGAAACAGCGCCGGCAGGGCCTCGAAGGCGGCCTCGGCGAGGGCGGCGAAATCGTCGAGGGACGGAGCCGTTGCGGCTGATGGATAGGTCATCGGGAAAAGATGGCGCCGCGCCGGTCGCTTCGCCAGTCGCGGGCCGGGCCGGCCTCGCCTATCTTGTCCGGGCCATGATTCGGGCGGGTCTTGCATGACGCAGATGGAATTGATCGTCGCCGCCACGGCCGGCTCCGTCTGCCTCGCCATCTGCGCGGTGCTGTGGGCGCTGGTGCAGCGGCGGACGATGGACCGGCGCCTGCGCGCGATGCAGGATCGGCTGGAGGCCGTGGAAAGCCGCGCCGCCGCCGCCCAGGCCTCGGCCGAGGCCTTCGACAGCAGCCTGCTGGTGATCGATGATGGCCGCGCGCTGCTGGCCTCGGGCGAGGAGAACCTCGAGGCCTGCGCCGCCGCCTTCGCCCTCACCGCGGCCGACCCGCAGGGCATGGTCAACGCCATCATGCGCTCCGACCCTGATCACGCGGCGCGGCTGAGAGCCCTGTTCGAGCGGCGCGAG
>DAORNX010000593.1:0-1618 GCA_035441225.1 Caulobacter sp. | reverse complement strand
TCTCCGGGTCGACCAGCCGGGCGTTCTGGAAGGCGATCGGACGGGCGCGGGCCATCAGTGATTGTCCAGCCGGGCGGCGAGCGAGGCCAGTACGGCCATGCGGGCGGCCACGCCCATCTCCACCTGGTCCTGGATCAGGCTGACCCCCGGATCGTCGGCCACGTCGGAGTCGATCTCCACGCCGCGGTTCATCGGTCCGGGATGCATGACGCGCACCCCGTCCGAGGCGGCCTTGAGCTTCTCGCGGTCGAGGCCCCAGAAACGGAAATATTCGCGGGTCGAGGGGACCAGCGCGCCCTGCATCCGCTCGAGCTGCAGCCGCAGCATCATCACCACGTCGGCCCCGGCGATGCCCTTTTCGAGGTCGTGGAACACGGCCGCGCCCCAGCGGTCGGCCCCGGCGGGCATCAGGGTGGGCGGCCCGACGAGGCGAACATTCGCCCCCAGGATATTGAGAAGATTGACGTTCGAGCGCGCCACCCGGCTGTGCATCACATCGCCGCAGATGGCCACCGTCAGGCCGGCGATCCGGCCGAACGCGCGGCGCATCGACAGGGCGTCGAGCAGGGCCTGGGTCGGGTGCTCGTGCTGGCCGTCGCCGGCGTTGATCACGCTGCAGCCGACCTTCTGCGACAGCAGGGCCGCCGCGCCGGACGAGGCGTGCCGCACGACCAGCAGGTCCGGCTGCATGGCGTTCAGCGTCACCGCCGTGTCGATCAGGGTCTCGCCCTTGGCCACTGACGAGGTCTTCACGCTCATGTTCATCACGTCGGCGCCCAGCCGCTTGCCGGCCAGCTCGAAACTGGCCTGGGTGCGCGTCGAGTTCTCGAAGAACAGGTTCATCAACGTGCGACCCTTGAGCAGGTCGAGCTTCTTGGTCGTCTGCCGGTTCAGCGCCACGAACCCGTCGGCCAGGTCGAGCAGCTGCTGCGCCTCGACGACGTTGACATCCAGCGCGGACAGGAAATGACGGCGGGGGAAGGGGAAGGTCCGTGCGCGGACCTCATCGATACCCGGGGCGAAAGCCGTCATAAGCGGTGGTCATAGGCGAGGGGACATGTACCTGCAAGGTACGTGTCCCCTAAACCCCTGCGTCTCGATTGGGGGACACTCGATTGGGGGACACGTACCTGCGGTACATGTCCCCTCCGTCACCCCACATGAAACACCACCAGCAGCAGCGGGATGGTCACCAGGCTCGCCGCCGTGGTGAATGCGACGATGCCGGCCATCAGCGGTGCGTCTCCGCCCATCTGCCGCGCCAGAACGTAGGAGGCCGCCGCGCCGGGCGCCGAGCCGGCCAGCAGGGCGATGCCCTGGGCCGTGCCGTCGCCGCCGGCCAGCCGGCAGAAGCCCCACATCAGCACCGGCAGGACCAGCAGCTTGACCGCGCTGACCGCCGCGATCAGCCAGCGGCGGCTGTGGACGTAGCCGAAGTTGAGTCCCGCCCCTGCGACCACCAGCCCCATGGTCAGGGCGGCGGCCGACAGCAGGTCCAGGGTGCTCATGACCACCGGCAGCTTCGGAACATGCAGGAGGTTGAACGCCGCCCCCACCGCGCAGCCCCACAGCACCGGGTTCTGCGCCAGCCCGCGCGCGGCCATGCGCCAGCCGCCGC
>DAORNX010000592.1:1415-1623 GCA_035441225.1 Caulobacter sp. | reverse complement strand
ATGAAGTTTTTTTTGCTTCTTTTTTGTTCACAAAAAAGAAGATCCTTCCCTTGCTTGTCCTTGCCTTGATCCTGTCCGCCTGCGGCCGCAAGGCCCCCCCGAGCCCACCCGGTCCGCCCGATCAGGTGATCTACCCGCGCGCCTATCCGGCGCGCTGAACGCCGGCCGGCAGGGCATGCAGGAAGCGGTCGAACGCAAGCAGCGCCGC
>DAORNX010000592.1:0-1255 GCA_035441225.1 Caulobacter sp. | reverse complement strand
GCGCCCGGCGGACGGTGGATTCGACGATGGCGTCGTGCGGGCTGCGGCCGTCGGCGAGGTCCTGGCGCACCTGGTCGACCAGGATGATGGTGTTGCGCATGATCATGCCGGCGAGCGCGATCACGCCCAGCAGCGCCACGAAGCCGAAGGCGGCATCGAAGACCAGCAGGGCGGCGACCGCGCCGATCAGGCAACCGATCAGCCGCAGGGCCAGCCGCACCAGGGTGGTCTTGCCAGCGCCGGACGGGCCGACCAGCGCCACGGTGGCGCCAGGCGCGGCCCGGAAGCTGACCTCGCTGATACCCTCCGACCGGGCGCCGTGGCGGAAGGAGACGGCCTCGAACACCACCTCCCCGCCCTGCCCGGCCGGGGCCGGCGGCAGATCGCGGGCGTCGGCGGCCTCGGCCACTTCGGCCGATTGCCGGCGCAGGTCGAGCATCGCCTCCATGTCGATGAATGACTGCCGGATTTCCCGGTAGGCGAAGCCCAGGATGTTCAACGGGCCATAGAGGTTGATCATGATCAGCACAGCGGCGGTGACGTCGCCAGGGCCCATGCGGCCCTCGGCCGCCTCCAGCCCGGCCATCACGGCCATCAGGGCCAGGCCCAGGCTCATGATCCCCGACTGGGCCGAGTTCAGCAGGGTCAGGGAATTGGTCGCCCGGACCTGGGCGGCGCTGTAGCGGCCAAGGGCGACCTCGTAGTTGGCCACCGCCCGGGCCTCGGCCCCGAAGGTCTTGACCGTTTCGTAGTTGATCAGGGCGTCGACCGCCCGGCCGGCCGCGTCCTGGTCGGCCTCGTTGAGCGCCCGGCGGTGGGCGATCCGCCAGTCGGACACGGCGAAGGTCAGGACGACATAGACGATCACGGTCGCGACGGCGACGGCCGCGAAGCGCCAGTCGTACTTGCCCGCCAGCACCCCCGCGGCGATGAACAGCTCGATCAGAGTCGGGGCCAGATTGAACACCAGCGCCCGCAGCAGGAAATCCATCGAGCGGGCGCCACGGTCGATGACCCGCGACAGGGAACCGGTGCGCTTGCTCTGGTGGAAGTCCATCGACAGCGACAGGGCGTGGGCGAAGGTCTCCGACGCCGCCCTGGCCTGGGCCGCCTGGGCGACGGGGGTGACGATGGCGTCGCGCGCCTGGGGGGCGGCGGCGGCGAGGAAGCGGATCATCGCCCAACCGAGCGCCAGGCCGGCGAAGGCCGCCCCGACCTGGACGCCGGCCCCCTGCCCGGCCGCCAGGCGGTTGAC
>DAORNX010000591.1:0-1625 GCA_035441225.1 Caulobacter sp. | reverse complement strand
CTGGCCGCGGGCGGCGGCGGCATGGGACCGGGCGACGGCCTCGGCCGTCTCCACCAGCCCCCGCCCCACGGTCCGGTCTCCGGCGGTGCGGTGCCCGGTCGGCCGCAGGTCGATCCACAGGGCGGCCGTCTCGACCCATGACCGGGTCCGGCCGCCGAACACGGTCTCGGCCTCCGAAGCGCTTTCGAGCACGGCCAGGGTTCGCAGGGCGCCGAGGGTCACAGCCGCACCGTCCGGTAGGACGCCAGCCACGGCTCGACCAGCGCCCACGGCGCCTCGGCCCGTTCGCGATGCTCGAAGCCGTGGGCGACCAGCATCAGCAGGGCCAGCCGCAGCGGCGCCGCGGAAATATCGGTGAGCGTCAGGCCGGTCGCCGCCTCGACGCGCTCGATCGCGGCGTCGATCAGCAACTGGACAAGGCCGTCCTCCGCGTCGTCGGTGACGCGCAGAAACGCCTTCGCCTCGGCGAGGGTGATGGGGGGCATGTGAACCTCCTCCTTCTCCCCTCGAGGGAGAAGGTGGCCTGCGGAGCAGGTCGGATGAGGGGCCGCGTGAATGTCGGCGGCGGCGTGGTGAGGGGACGCGGAGGGGACGGCGCGGCCCCTCACCCGGCCGCTTGCGCGGCCACCCTCTCCCTCGGGGGGAGAGGGTCGTTCGGCTAGCCGGCCGCGAACTTCATCAGCTTGATGGCGTCGAAGTTCTGCACCCCGCCGCCGACGCGCTTGGTCGTGTAGAACAACACGTAGGGCTTGGCCGAATAGGGGTCGCGCAGCACCCGCACCCCGGCCCGGTCGACGATCAGATAGCCCTTGGCGAAGTCGCCGAAGGCCAGGGCGAAGCTGTCGGCCGCCACGTCCGGCATGGTCTCGATCTCGGTCACCGGATAGCCGAGCAGGGTCGCGGGGGCGCCCGGCGCCGTGGCCGGCGACCAGATGTAGTTGCCGTCGGCGTCCTTGAACTTGCGGATCTTCGCCGCGGTGCGCCGGTTGAGCACGAACCGCCCGTGCGCCCGGTACTGGGCCTTGGGCGCATAGATCAGGTCGATGATCCGGTCGACCGGATCGGTGGCGTCGAAGTCGCCGGCCGCGCCGGACGCGACATAGCCTATGTCGCCCCAGGCATGCCCGGCGTTGGCGACCTTGCTGTAGCTCAGGAAGCCCTTGGGCTTGTTGGTCCCGTCGCCATTGACGAAGGCCTGCGTCTCCTGGCCGGCGAAGGCGTCCTCGCACTCGGCGGCCAGCCATTCGTCGAGATTGACGAAGGCGTCGTCGAGCAGGGCCTGGGTCGCCGCGGGGCTGGCGTAGAGGTCGGCCGCCGGGAACTCGAGCAGCGCCAGCACGGGCGGATCGGTCTCCGGCCGCGCGTCGGTCTCGGCCACCCAGCCGCTCTCGATGCCGGCGGTGCTGACGGGCTTCCTGAACACCCCCGCCCCGATGGTCCGCACGGTGGCGATGTCGCGCATCGGCGAGCTCATCTGCAGCCGCCGCTCGATCAGCCGCTCGGTCTCGGGCGGCGCGACGTAGCCGCCGGCCGTGGGCACGCCCTCGCTGAGCCCCTTGGCCTCGAGCATCAGCAGCGAGGACGAACCGGTCTTCAGATAGCCGTCCCAGGCCGCCTTGCGCTCG
>DAORNX010000590.1:0-1632 GCA_035441225.1 Caulobacter sp. | reverse complement strand
CGTGTGGTCAAATACCCATTGCACACTGAACAGCACTGGGCGATGGCGCCGGTTCGAGCGTCCCGATCGAGTGGCCCTGGCCGGCGAGGTATTCGAGCCAGCGGTTGAGGAACGAGTTCATGCGCACGCGGCGCTGGAAAACCGTGCGCGCCGGCGGCGAGGCGCCGACGACCCTGACCGTGCGCCGGCTGGTCACGGCCGCCGGCCTCGGCGCCCAGGCGGCGGCGGCGATGATCGACGGCTTCCCGGCCGCCAGGATCCCGGCCCGTCACTTCGGCAAGGGGGTCTATTTCCGCCTGGCGGGCAAGGCGCCGTTCGAACACCTGATCTACCCGCCGCCGATCCACGGCGCGCTCGGCACCCACTACCGCAAGGATCTCGGCGGCCAGGCGGTGTTCGGCCCCGACCTCGAGTTCGTCGAGACCGAGGACTATTCGGTAGACCCGGCCCGGGCCGCCGCCTTCGCCGCCTATATCCGCAAGTTCTGGCCGGCCGTGCCCGAGGACCACCTGTCCCCGGACTACGCCGGCCTGCGCCCCAAGATCCACGGCCCCGACGAGCCGCAACCGGACTTCCGCCTCGACGGCGAGGATATGCACGGCATCCCGGGCCTGGTGGCGATGTTCGGCATCGAAAGCCCGGGCCTGACGAGCTCGCTGGCATTGGGTGACGAGGTTGCGAATCTCCTCTCCGCGTAGCGGGGAGGGGGACCGCCCGGAGGGCGGTGGAGGGGCGGCGTGGTTGTTGGCGGCCCCGTCCTGAATTCCGGACTTTCCGGTCAGTCCGGCGCTGGCCCCTCCACCATGCTCCGCATGGTCCCCCTCCCCTCTACGAGGGGAGGATTACTTCGAGGGAACCAGCTTCAGCACCTTCCCGTCGGCATCGTCCGTCGCGACATAGACCGCCCCGTCCGGGCCCACGCGCACGTCGCGGATGCGCTGTTTCAGGTCCTGCAGCAGCCATTCCTCACCGGTCACGCGGTCGCCGTCCAGCGTCAGCCGCACCAGCTTCTTGCTCCCCAGCCCGCCGATGAACAGGCTGCCCTTCCAGGCCGGGAACAGGGCGGCGTCGTAGAAGGCCATGCCGGACGGCGCGATCACCGGATCCCAGTAGTAGACCGGCTGCTCCAAGCCCGCCTTCGCCGTGATCCCCTCGCCGATCGGCTGGCCCGAATACTCCTCGCCGTAGGTGATGGTCGGCCAGCCGTAGTCCTTGCCGCCCTGCGGGATGTTCAGCTCGTCGCCGCCGCGCGCGCCGTGCTCGACGGTCCACAGCCGCCCGGTCCAGGGGTTGATCGCGGCGCCCTGCAGGTTGCGATGGCCATAGGACCAGATCGACCGGTTCGCCTCGGTCACGGCGGCGAACGGATTGTCCTTGGGGATCGAGCCGTCGGGATTGATGCGCACGACCTTGCCGAGCGTCCCGTCCAGCCGCTGCGCCTGGGCCCGGCCCGGCAGGATCGACCGCTCGCCGGTGGTGATGAACAGGAAGCCGTCGGGCGAGAAGGCCAGCCGGCCGCCGAAGTGCATGGTCGAGTCGAGCGTCGGCGTCATGCGCCAGAGGACCTGCACGGCCTCGACCCGCGCCGCGCCGCTGTCGATGACCAGCCTGCCGCGCGCGGCGGCCGTCCCG
>DAORNX010000589.1:746-1640 GCA_035441225.1 Caulobacter sp. | reverse complement strand
CCGGCGAGGACGATGGCTGGATCGAAGCGGCCGGCGAGCGGCTGGGCGTCGCCCTGCTGGCCACCGCGCCGACCGCCCTGCCCCCGGGCACGGCCAAGATCACCTACACTTCCGGCTCGACCGGCCAGCCCAAGGGTGTCTGCCTGTCGCAGGCGCAGATGGAGGCGACCGCCGCCTCGCTGGTCGAGGTGATCGGGGCCGACTACGCCGGCCGGCACCTGCCGCTGCTGCCGCTGTCGATCCTGCTGGAGAACGTCGCCGGGCTCTACACGACCCTGATCGCGGGCGGGCGCTATCACGTCCTGCCGGCGGCCAGTCTCGGCCTCGACAACCCGTTCCGGCCGGACCTGGCCAAACTCGCGGCCACGATCGCTGGCGAGAAGGCCACCAGCCTGATCCTCGTGCCCGAACTGCTGCGCGCGCTGCTGATGGTCATGTCGTTCGCCGGCGCGCGATTCCCCGGGCTCAGCCTCGTGGCCGTGGGCGGCGCCAGGGTGTCGCCGCGCCTGCTCGATCAGGCCGCTTCGCTGGGCCTGCCGGTCTACGAGGGCTACGGCCTGAGCGAATGCGCCTCGGTGGTCGCCCTGAACACCCCCGACGCCCATCGCGCGGGCACGGTCGGCAAGCCGTTGCCACACCTGCAGGTCACCGTGGCGGCGGACGGCGAAATCCTCGTCGGCCCCCGGCCGTTCCTCGGCTACGCGGGCGGGGCGCTGAACGCGGGCGTCGTCGCCACCGGCGACATCGGCGGCCAGGACGCCGACGGCTTCCTGTCGATCGCCGGCCGGCGCGGCAACACCATCATCAACGCCTACGGCCGCAACATCGCGCCCGAGTGGGTCGAGAGCGAGCTGCTGGCCCAGCCCGAAATCCGCCAGGCGATCGTTTTCGGCG
>DAORNX010000589.1:0-736 GCA_035441225.1 Caulobacter sp. | reverse complement strand
TGTGGATCGTCAGTTCGGCGAGGCCCAGGCCGAGCTCGGCGCCCTGATCGTGCCGCTGACGCCCGACCTCGACGAAGCAACCCTCGCCCGCGCGGTCGAGCGGGCCAACGCCAGCCTGCCCCCCTACGCCCGCATCGCGCGCTGGACCGTCCGTCCGCCCCTCGACCCCGAGGCCGGCGAGCTGACCGGCAACGGCCGGCCGCGCCGGGCGGCCATCCTGGCCAACCATCGCCCTTTCATCGACGCCATCGAACAGGAGACCCGGCTGTGACCTTCTTCCAGCGACTGATCACCGAGACCGCCCAGGGCCAGCAGACGCTGGCCGCCGTGCCGCAGATCCAGGACGGTCTGGCCGGGGCGATCTCGCGCGAGACCTACATCGCCTATCTGACCGAGGCCTATCACCATGTGAAGCACACCGTGCCGCTGATGCAGGCGGCCAGGGCCGGGCTGGACGACGCCCACGACCGCTTCCGCCACGCCCTCGACGAATACATCGCCGAGGAGACCGGGCACGAGGCATGGATCCTCAACGACATCCGCAATTGCGGCGGCGATCCCGAGGCGGTGCGCGACGGGACGCCGCGCGCCGCGACCCGGGCGATGGTCGACTACGCCTATGACTACATCCGGCGGGTCAATCCGATGGGCTTCTTCGGCATGGTGCTGGTGCTCGAGGGCACCAGCGTGCGGCTGGCGACCCAGGGCGCCGAGGCGGTGGCCAGGACCCTGGGCC
>DAORNX010000588.1:0-1641 GCA_035441225.1 Caulobacter sp. | reverse complement strand
AACGCTTCGGCTCCGCTCTGAATTTGAACCTGCACTTCCATGTTCTGGCCCTTGACGGGCTCTACTGCGAAGACCCCGACGACGGCTCGGTCCACTGGTTTCGTGCGCCTGCTCCGACCGATCAGGAGGTGTCGACCCTGATCGAGCAGATCGCCGACCGCGCCGAAGCCTTCCTCGCGCGCCGAGGCTTCGGGCTTGACGACGAGCAGGAAGAAGATCCCGACGACGCCTTGGCGGTGATCCAGGCAGCGGCGGTCGCCGGACGCAGCGCCGTGCGGCGCTCCCGGCAAGCCCGGCGCGTCCAGAAGCTCGGCGGCCGGCCCTACCGGCTGCCGCCAACGTGCGCCAACTGCGATGGCTACGGCCTGCATGCTGGGGTGGTCATCGGCGCCAACGATCGCAGGGGCTTGGAGGGCCTCGCCCGGTACATCGCGCGACCGCCCCTCGCCACGCCTCGGCTCGAGGAGCTCCCCGATGGTAGCCTGCGCATTCGATTCAAACGGCCCTGGTCGGACGGGACCGAAGGCGTCGAGCTGTCCCGGATCGAGCTGATCGAACGCCTGGCCGCCCTGGTTCCTCCTCCACACGCCAACACCGTATTTTACCATGGGGTGCTCGCGGCCCGGTCGGGGCTGCGGCCCAGGGTGCAGCCGCGAGCGACACCGCGTTCACAGCCTGGCGGATCGACCGCTTGCCGCCTCGCCAGGAAGCCGGCCGCGACCTCGCGTTGGGTGCCATGGGCCCGGCTGCTCTGGCGGGCCTTCGAAGTCGACGGCTGGGCTTGTCCGTGCTGCGACCAGAGAATGCGGCTGTGGGCCGTCGTCGTTGCCCCGGCGACGCTTGGAGTGATGGAGTCGTTGGCGAGGTCCGCGCGCGGGCCACCGGCCGATGGTTCGAAGACGCTCGACGCCTGAAGCGAGGGACAGCGACGGGCGGGCGGAGCTGCGCCTGGCGACAGGAGAGCACCTTCCTACGGGCATCCAGGGGCCCCGCTACGGCGGCGATACCCACTCCAGAGCGCCAAGTCGCGGGCATCCAGGGCGCCAGGGAGGGACCGACCCGCCCAGGGGTGGCGCCAGCAGAGGCTTGATGTTTCCTATCCCTAACGGGCATTCAATTGTAAAGTCTTCGGAGACCTGTTGACTTTCGAAAAGGTGTGGGAGAGACTCCTCATGCGTGGTCCTCGCGCGAACGAGCAGTCCCCTCAACCCGTCGGAGTACCCGATCTCTGGAATTTCCCCCCCCCGCGTGCCCTGGCCCTGATGGCGGTCTTCGCCGCGAGCGCGGCTTCGCCTGAGGCGCAGGCGGATTGCCCCTCGCCGTACGACACCGCGACCTGCGACGGCATCTGCTTCGAGCGAACCACAACGATCACCGACGACACCTGGACCTGCGACCTGAGCGCCTCCACGGCGGACTCGGAAGCGAACATGGTCACGGACTACGACCTCTCGGTCCCCTACGAGGCCTGGGGCGTCTACTACACGGGCAGCGGCCCGCCCACCATGAACCGCTTCTGCTGCGAGTCGCCAGCGGCGGACTATAGCTTCGTGGAGATCATCGGCTCCGACTACGGTGACGCATTGTGCTTCGAGTGGGCCACCAACACCTACAACCTGAAGCCGGCGGCTGCTCAGCCGC
>DAORNX010000587.1:0-1654 GCA_035441225.1 Caulobacter sp. | reverse complement strand
ACGCCTGAACACCTGGGCCGCCTGAGGCGGGCGGGGGAACAGGGCCGGGCCGTCGGCACGGCCTTCCGGCGCATGCGTGGCGGGGTCCAGCGCGCGGAGGTGCGTCTGGACGGCGTGGCCGGCTGCCTGCGGACCCCGCGCGGCGGCTCCTCGCGACAGACCGTGATCGTCGCCGAGCCGAGCCTGATCCGTTCGCGTCTGCTCGCGCCCCGCGAAGGCGCACGACTGATGGGCCTGCCCGACTCCTACCGGCTTCCGAAGGGGGACACCGCCGCCTTCCACGTGATAGGCGACGGCGTGGCCGTTCCGGTCGTGCGCTGGCTCGCGGCGCATCTGCTGGAGCCCCTGCTGGCCGAAAGCGACGCCCCGGCCCTCGCCGCCGAATGAACGCTGACAACCCCGGCCTGGCCCTGTAGTTTTCGGCTCCAAAGGGCGCCCCCTCCGCCGGAGACTTCCGATGACCAGTTACGACGCCGCCCGCTTCAAGCGCGCGGGCCGCGGCAAGATTTACGACTCCATCCTCGACACCGTCGGCGACACGCCGCTGGTCCGCCTGCCCCGGCTCAGCGCAGAGCTGAAGCCCAGAGCCGAGGTGCTGGGAAAGCTGGAATTCTTCAACCCGATGAACTCGGTCAAGGACCGCATCGGCGTCTCCATGATCGAGTGGCTGGAGGCCCAGGGCCACCTCAAGCCCGGCGGCATGATCGTCGAGCCGACCAGCGGCAACACCGGCATCGCCCTGGCCTTCGTCGCCGCGGCCAAGGGCTATCGCATCACCCTGGTGATGCCCGAGAGCATGTCGATGGAGCGGCGCAAGATGCTGTTGATCCTCGGCGCGCGGCTCGAGCTGACGCCGGCCGAGAAGGGCATGCGGGGCGCCGTGGCCCGGGCCCAGGAGATCCTGGAGGAGATCCCCGGCTCGGTCATGCCGCAGCAGTTCGAGAACGAGGCCAACCCGCTGATCCACCGCGTCTCGACGGCCGAGGAGATCTGGAACGACACGGCCGGTTCGGTCGACGCCGTCGTCTCGGGGGTCGGCACGGGCGGCACCATCACCGGCGTCGGCCAGGTGCTCAAGGCGCGCAAGCCGTCGATCAAGATGGTCGCGGTCGAGCCAGAGGCTTCGCCGGTGCTGTCGGGCGGTCAGCCCGGCGCGCACAAGATCCAGGGCATCGGCGCGGGCTTCGTGCCGGGCATCCTCGACCGCGGCGTGATCGACGACATCGTCAAGGTCGGCAACGACGACGCCATCGCCATGGCCCGACGGTGCGCCTCGGTCGAAGGCATTCCGGTCGGCATCTCGTCCGGCGCGGCCCTGACGGCGGCCTTCGAGCTGGCCTCGCGGGCGGAGTACGCGGGCAAGGTGATCGTCACCATCATCCCCAGCTTCGCCGAACGCTACCTGTCGACCGCCCTGTTCGAAGGCCTGTAGCCGCCGGTGAAGGTCGGGGTCGTCGGATGCGGGGTCGGCGGCATGGCGGCGGCCCTGGCCCTCGCCCGGCGCGGCCATGAGGTCACCCTGCTGGAGGCCTTTGACGCGCCCCGCCCCCTGGGATCGGGATTGCTGCTGCAACCGACCGGCCTGAAGGCGCTCGGGTCCCTGGGTCTGGAGGCGATGATCCGCGAGCGCGGGGCCCGCGTCGACCGGCTCGAT
>DAORNX010000586.1:0-1664 GCA_035441225.1 Caulobacter sp. | reverse complement strand
GGGGGCTTCGGCGGCAAGGAGAGCCAGCCTGCCCTGTTCGCGGCCGCCGCCGCCCTCATGGCCACGCGCACGGGCCGCCCCGCCAAGCTGCGTCTCGACCGCGACGACGACATGGTCATGACCGGCAAGCGGCACGACTTCGAGACGGCCTGGACGGTCGGCTTCGACGACGACGGCCGGCTGGCCGGCGCGGCCTTCGACCTGGCCAGCCGCTGCGGCTGCTCGGCCGACCTGTCGCTGGCGATCAACGACCGGGCGATGTTCCACGCCGACAACGCCTACGCCCTCCGCACGGCCGAGATCGTCTCGCACCGGTTCCGCACCCACACCGTGTCGAACACCGCCTTCCGCGGCTTCGGCGGGCCGCAGGGAATGATGCCGGTCGAACGCGCGATGGACGCCATCGCCCTGCACCTGGGCAAGGACCCGCTCGATGTGCGCAAGGCCAACCTCTACGGCGTGGCCGGCGACCGGACGCCCTACGGCCAGACCGTCGAGCACAGCCCGGCCCTGGCCCTGATCGAACAGCTTGAGGCCGGCAGCGACTACCGCGCCCGCCGCGCCGCGATCCGCGCCTGGAACGCCGGGAACCGCTGGCTCAAGCGCGGCATCGCCCTGACGCCGGTCAAGTTCGGCATCAGCTTCACGGCCACCCACCTGAACCAGGCCGCGGCCCTCGTGCACGTCTACACCGACGGCAGCGTGATGCTGAACCACGGCGGCACGGAGATGGGCCAGGGCCTGTATGTGAAGGTCGCCCAGGTGGTCGCCGACGTATTCGGCGTCGACCTCGAGCGGGTGAAGATCACCGCCACGGTGACCGACAAGGCGCCCAACACCTCGGCCACCGCCGCCTCGTCCGGCTCGGATCTCAACGGCATGGCGGCGCTGGACGCGGCGCTGCAGATCAGGGCCCGCATGGCCGCCGTCGCTGGTGAGGCCTTCGGCGTCACGCCTGACGCGGTCGTGTTCGCCGGGAACGCTGTCCAGGCGGGCGGACAGACCATGACCTTCGCCGACCTGGCGAAGAAGACCTGGTTCAACCGCATCTCGCTGTCGGCCGCCGGCTACTACCGCACGCCGAAGATCCACTACGACCGCGCGGTCCACCAGGGCCGGCCGTTCCTCTACTACGCCTGGGGCGCGGCCGTGTCGGAGGTGATCATCGACACCCTGACCGGCGAGCACCGCTGCCTGCGCACGGATATCCTGCACGACTGCGGCGCCTCGCTGAACCCGGCCATCGACCTGGGCCAGATCGAGGGCGGCTTCGTCCAGGGCATGGGCTGGCTGACCACCGAGGAGCTGGTGTTCGACGACAACGGGGTCCTGAGGACCCACGCGCCCTCGACCTACAAGATCCCGACGGCGTCGGACCGGCCGCCGGTCCTGAACATCGCCTTCTGGGACCGGCCGAACGCCGAGCCGACGATCCATCGGTCCAAGGCCGTGGGCGAGCCGCCGCTGATGCTGGCCTTCTCGGTGTTCTCGGCCCTGACCCAGGCCGTGGCGGCCGCGGCGGACTACAGGGTCATGCCGGACCTCGACGCCCCGGCCACGCCCGAGCGCATCCTGATGGCCGTGGACGACGTGCGTCGCCGGGCGGGGCTGGCGTGAGCTGGGCCGCGACAGCCCTGTCCGCCGTCCGCCGCGGCGAGTCCCTG
>DAORNX010000585.1:1286-1664 GCA_035441225.1 Caulobacter sp. | reverse complement strand
CCGACAGTCGCCGCTATTTCGCCAGGCCCGACGGGACCCGCGTTCAGGCCGGCGACCGGCTGAAGAACCCCGACTACGCGACCACCGTCCGCCGGCTCGCCGCCGAGGGGCCCGACGCCCTCTACGAGGGGCCGATCGCCCAGGCCATCGTCGCCCGGCTGCACGAGGGGGACCTGCCCGGGACCATGACCCTGGCCGACATCCGCGCCTATCGCCCGCGCGCGGCGCCGGCCCTGTGCCGGCCCTACCGGATCTATGTGGTCTGCACGACCAACCCGCCGTCGAGCGGCGTGGGGCTGCTGCAGGGCCTGATGCTGCTGGAGCGGACCGATATCGCCGAACGCGGCCCGACCGACCCGCTCGCCTGGGTGCGGCTGG
>DAORNX010000585.1:0-1276 GCA_035441225.1 Caulobacter sp. | reverse complement strand
CGCCTTCGGCCGGTTGCAGCGGCTGATGTACGCCGACCGCGACCGCTATGTCGGCGACATTGAGGTGCCGATCGCCGGCCTGCTCAAGCCGGCCTATGTCGACGCCCGCGCGGCCCTGATCGGCGACCGGGCCGGACCGGTTCCGGCCTTCGGCAACCCCGAGGGCGCCGGCGTCCGGGGTCCAGACCGCACGGTCGAGCCGGGCGGCACCTCCCACTTCGTGGTCGTCGACGCGAAGGGCAACGTGGTCTCGATGACCACCACGGTCGAGAGCATCTTCGGCTCGGGACGGATGGTCGCCGGCTTCTTCCTCAACAACCAGCTGACCGACTTCAGCTTCTCGCCGACCGACAAGGACGGCGTCCCCGCCGCCAACGCCGTGGCGCCGGGCAAGCGGCCGCGCTCGTCGATGTCGCCGGTCATCGTGCTCGACCGCCAGGGACGGCTGGTGGCGGCCCTGGGCTCGCCGGGCGGCAACTCGATCATCTCCTACAATCTCAAGGCCCTGGTCGGGATCCTCGACTGGAAGCTGGCCCCGGCGCAGGCCTTTGGCTTGCCCAACCTGGTGGCCCGTGGCGACCGTTTCTCCAGCGAGCCGGACCGGTATGCGCCCGGCGTGGTCGAGGGCCTCAAGGCGCGCGGCGTGGTGTTCACCAACACCGCCGGCGAGAACTCCGGCCTGCATGGCGTGGTGGTCACGCCCGGCGGCCTGGTCGGCGGGGCCGATCCGCGGCGGGAAGGTTTGGCGAAGGGGTTCTAGACTTCCGTCTTCTTCCTTCGCGGCCGTCGTGGCTTCGGCGCCGGAGCCTCGACCACGCCCGGCAGGATCAGGTCGAACACCGAACCATCCGCCGACGAACTGACCAGGGTCAGGTCACCGCCATGGGCCTGGGCCAGCTCGCGCGAGATGGCCAGGCCTAGGCCCGTGCCGCCGCGCCGGGCGGAACCGGAGAAAGGCTGGAACAGGTTGGCCATGGCCCGGTCCGGCAGGCCCGGACCGTCGTCGGCCAGCCGCAGGATGCTGAGCCCGTCACGCCGGTTCAGCGTCGCCTCGACCTGGCCGGCCCGGTCCGGGTCCGTGTCCTGGATCGCCTCGCGGGCGTTGCGCAGCAGGTTGACGAGAATCCGGTGCAGCTGGTCGGGGTCGGCGACCACGGCCTCGCCCGCTCCGATGCGCGTCTCCAGCCGGACGCCGCTTTCGCTGAGGCCCGCGTCCTCGGCCGCGGCCTCGAGCGCCGCGCGAAGGGGCGTGGGCCGGACCTCGGGCGCGGCCTCG
>DAORNX010000584.1:0-1668 GCA_035441225.1 Caulobacter sp. | reverse complement strand
GAGCCAGGTCCGGTCAAAGGCCATGAAGTTGCGGAACCGGCCGGCGCCGTCGTTCCAGGCGTGGTGGACAAACGCGGAATAGGTCTCGGCGAGGGCCTCCGTCTCGGCGGAGTGCAGGCCGAGGGCGCGCAGGCGATGCATCAGCAGCAGCGCCCTGGCGTTGTCATCGACGCAGTAGCCGTGGTTGCGGTCCGGCACGTCGAACATGCTGTGTTGCAGGATGCCGACGGCGTCGGTCATCCGGCGGACCCCGGCCAGCGAGGGGCGGGGCAGGGCGTCGGGGGCGAAGCTGCGCGGCTCGGCGTTGGCCGCGCGCTGCGGGGGCCGCGATACGCGCACCGAGGCGAAGACCTCGAGATAGCGGTCGGCCAGGCGGCTCCACAGGGTATCGCGACCGGCCTCCCAGGCCCGCCGGCGCAACGCCGCCAGGCGCTCGGGATCGGCCAGCAGGGTTATGGCCGCCGTGGCCAGGGCGTCGGGGTCGTTGAAGGGGGTCAGAACGCCACGGTCATCGGCCAGCAGCTCCTGGGCATGCCAGTAGGGGGTGGAGATGACCGCCTTGCCGAGGGCCACGGCGTAGGACAGCGTCCCCGAGGTGATCTGCGCCTCGTTGAGGTAGGGCGTGACATAGAGATCGGCCGCGGCCAGCCAGTCGAGCATCTGGGCGGTGTCGAGATACTGGTTGTGAAAGCGCACATGGTCGCCGACCCCGAGATCCCGGGCCAGGGCGAACAGGCCCTCGCGGTAGACCTCGCCGTCGCGGGCGACCAGGTGCGGATGGGTGGCGCCGAGGATGACATACAGGGCGTCGGGCCGGGCGCGCACGATATCGGGCATGGCGCGGATCATCGACTCCAGCCCCTTGCCCGGCGACAGCAGGCCGAAGGTCAGCATCACCTCGCGGCCATCGAGTCCCAGCCGGGCCTTCGGGCCGGCGGTATCGATCAGCGGCCGGTCGGGCGCGCCATGGGGCGTGACGACGATCTTCTCGGGCGCGACGCCCCAGACTTCGGTCAGGATTCGCCGGCCCCGTTCAGCCATGACGATGATCCGCGCCGAGCGCCGGATCAGACGATCGAAGACGCGCCGCTGGTCGATGTCCGGGTGGGTCAGCACGGTGTGCAGGGTGGTCGTCACCGGTGCGCGAACGGCGTCGAGCATCAGCATCAGATGCTCGCCGGCGGGACCTCCGAACAGGCCGAACTCGTGCTGGACGCAGACCGCGTCAGGCTCGACCGCGTTGATCCGCCGGGCCGCCTCCAGGTAGTCGGCGGCGCGGTTCTGGCGAACCTCGAACATGACATCCCGGTCGTAGGCGTAGTGGCCACCCTCGTCGGTCATCGCCACGACCTGGCAATCGAGGCCGGGGGCCGCCGTCTTGAGGGCGTCATGGACGTCGCAGGTGAAGGTGGCGATGCCGCAACGGCGCGGGGGGAAGCTGCCGATCAGCACCACCCGGCGAAGGCGGCGGGCGGGGGACAGCAGGTTCGGAGTGGCGTCGGCGGAAAACACGGGAACAGACGGGCGGTGCATGGCGGATCCTGGCGGCGACGGCCTGTCCGACGCCCGTTGATAGCGCAACGCCATTCGGTCCGGTTTGGATGCGCGGGGCGGCTGCGGCATGGCGACCGGCCCCTCAACCGGCGCGGACGACAAGGCGGCCCGGGC
>DAORNX010000583.1:0-1669 GCA_035441225.1 Caulobacter sp. | reverse complement strand
ATCGCCGAGCGGCTGTGCGCGCCGCGCATCGCCCTGCTCGGCGACGCGGCGCACGGCGTCCATCCGATCGCCGGCCAGGGCCTGAACCTCGGGCTGAAGGGGGCGGCGGCGCTGGCCGAGGTGCTGGTCGAGGCCGCGCGGCTGGGCGAGGACATCGGCGCGGAGGCGGTGCTCGAGCGCTACGCCGGCTGGCGGCGGTTCGACACCAATACCCTGGCCGCCGGCATGGACGCTTTCGTCTGGCTGTTTTCCAATGACAATCCGCTGGTCCGGCTGGCGCGTGGCGTGGGCATGGCGGCGGTCAACCGCATCGGTCCTGCGCGCCGGTTCTTCATGCACGAGGCCGGCGGCGCCGTCGGCGACCTGCCGCGGCTGCTGCGGGGCGAGGCCCTTTAGGGAATAGGGAGTAGCATAGAGATCGGGGCTGAAGCGCCGCGGCCAGAACGACGCCGCTCAACTACTCCCTATTCCCTACACCCTACTCCTCCAGCGCCCGCGCCTCCTCCGGCAGCATGATCGGCACCCCGTCACGGATCGGATAGGCCAGCTTCGCCGCCTTGCTGACCAGCTCGCCCCTGGCGCGGTCCAGGGTCAGGGGCGTGCGGGTCACGGGGCAGACGAGGATCTCCAGCAGGCGCGGATCGACGTCGCTGACGGGGGAGGGGGCGGTTTCGCTCATGGGGCCGCTTCTACTGCATCGACCGGGGTTCGTCATCGCCGCCGGCGGAGTCGATCTCCAGCAGGGCGAACAGGGCCTCGGCGCGATCGGCGATGGTCACGGCCTCCAGCAGCGCCTGCTTTTCGGCCGGATCGAAGGGCAGGGCCATCGACAGGCTGTTGACCAGCGCGCCCGCGGGGGCCTGCCGCGCCGTGTCCCAGTCGATGCCCAGACCCCGGTGGTCGAGATAGCGGCCGAGGGCCTCGAGGAATCGCGGTCGGTCGATTTCCGGCGGCGCCTCGTGGTGGCGCAGGTCGTCCTCGTAGGGCGCGAACCGGGCCCGGACCTGACGATAGGGCGAGCCGACCGGCAGCTCCTCGCCCAGCGCGAAGCGACAGAGTCCGGTCAGGGTGATCAGGTAGCGGCCGTCCGGGGTTTCGGCGAAACTGGTGATCTTGCCCACGCAGCCGACCGGCGCCAGTTCCGGCCGCCCGGGATCGCCGCCGGAGGTCTGGATCATGCCGATCAGGCGGTCCCCGGCCATGGCGTCATCGATCATGTTCAGGTAGCGCGGCTCGAAGATGTTCAGCGGCAGCTGACCGCCCGGCAGCAGCAGCGCCCCGTCCAGGGGGAACACCGGAACGGCCTGGGGCAGATCGATCGCCTTGCGAAATCCCGTGGCCATGGCGTCGCCTAGCTGAACAGGATCGAGGACAGCCGGCGCCGGCCCTGCCTGGCGATCTCGGAGTTCAGCCCGGCGGCCTCGAACACCGTCAGCAGTTGTTTGCGTGCGGCGCCGTCGTTCCAGGTCTGGTCGCGGGCGATGATCATCAGCAGCTGGTCCGCCGCCGCCGCGAGGCGTCCCTGCCCGGCCAGGGCGCCGGCCAGGGCGAAACGCGCCGCATGATCGTCGGGGTCGGCGGCCAGCGCCTGTTCGAACGGCGCGGTCTCGGAGGCCGCGCCCTCGGCCAGGGCGAGACGATCGTGATGACCGCCGACGTGCCGAAGATC
>DAORNX010000582.1:0-1671 GCA_035441225.1 Caulobacter sp. | reverse complement strand
CGACGGCGAAGGGACGCCGAAGGACCTGAAGAAGGCCCTCTACTGGTTCCGGAAGTCGGCCGCCCGGGGCAAGGCGGAGGCGATGAACGAGCTCGGCTGCGCCTACTCCAAGGGCGCCGGCGTGGCGCTCGACTACAGCGCGGCCCTCGGCTGGTTCCGGCGCGCCGCCGCTCGCGGCGACATCATCGCCATGCTGAACATCGGCGTGGCCTATGACCTCGGCCAGGGCGTGCCGATCGACGACGCCGAGGCGGTGCGCTGGTACCGCAGGGCGGCCGAGGGCGGCGACCCGACGGCGGCCCTCTACCTGGCCAGCATGTACGAACGGGCCGAGGGGGTCAGGCTGGACTTCGCCGAGGCCGCCCGCTGGTACGGCCGGGCCGCCGGCTCCGAGGACGCCGACGAACGGGCCGAGGCGCGGGCCGGGCTGGACCGTGTCGGCGAGGGCGTCCTGCCGATCGCCCCGCCCAGGGATGCGACCAGCCTGACGGCGACCTAAGGCAGAACCGAGTAGATCACGCTCAGGCGCGCCGCAGCCTTCACCGGAGGCGGCGTGATGTCGATTGTAGCCGCAGGCGGCCTTGCCAGCAGCGGGGCGGCCGCCGCGTCCGATGCGGCGGCGTCGGCCACTGCGACGTCGAGCTCCGGGTCGGCATAGCTGCTGGGCATCTGGATGCGCACGACTGGCCCCAGGCGAACGTTGGAGGCTCTTGCGATCGTCATCGCTTGAAATCGCGCGTCTTCGATTGCGTCCCGTGTGGCCTGTTCAGCCAACAATTCCGGATGATCAAGCCCGTACCCTGAAAGCGTCGCGTCCAGCGCGCCCAGCTCCGTGGCCAGCGATGCGACATTGCCCGCCTCCGAGGCGGGCGTGATGCGCACTTCGATCTTCATCAGCGCCGCGTAGCCCTTCACGGTGCAGACGCCTTCAGAAAGCACGGGACGCGGTCGATAGCCCCGCGCATCTTCGCAGTCCGCCCCCCGGATGGCCGAGACGGTGAGGTCGCCGGTCTGGATGCCTACCGAGGAGGCCTTGGCAAGTGACTTGATCCTCGCCTCCAGCTGGGTCTGCTTGCCGGTCAAGGCGTTGACCGCAACGACGGCGGTTGGGCCTTCGCCAACAAGCTCAATCGAAACTGCGGCCCAATCCGCCGGCGCTTCGGCCTCGCCCGAACCACTGACAACGATCTGGGCGGTGTCGGCGGACTGGGCGAGCGCTCCTCCGGCAGACAGAACGGTGATGGCTGCGGCGATCAGGAAATTGCGCATGGTCCCCCCAATTTTGCGAGTGGAGCTTGCACGTATGGCGTGCGCGCCCGCAAGCGAGTTGTTGTTCCCGTTTCGTTTTCCAAGTTTCCACGCTAGACCTTGGGCGTGAACGCCCCGACTCCCGTCCTCGAGCTCGCGCCCGCCCTCGTCGTCCTGCCCGGCGCGCGGTCGGCCGTGGCCGACGGGGCGGGGGCAAAGGACCTGCGGCCGCCCTACGCCCGCGAGATGCTTGAGCACGGGCCGGTGCTGCTGGCCCATGCGGGTATGACGGCCCGCCGGCTCGGCATGAACGCCCCCGGCCGGTCCCGGTCGATCTTCGACGCCCTGGAGCTGTTCGCGTTCGTGCGGCCGGCGAAGTTCACCGCCCCCTCGGCCGTGGGGCTTGCCCAGGCGCTGGGCCTG
>DAORNX010000581.1:0-1671 GCA_035441225.1 Caulobacter sp. | reverse complement strand
CCTGGCCGGCGGCCCCGGCGGCGGCCCGGCCACCGTGCGCGTCGATCTGGGATCGGGCGGCGTCACGCGCGACCTGACCCTGCCGCGCGGCAAGTCGGCGGTGATCGAGCTGCCGGTCGACGTGCGCGACATCCTGATCACCAATCCGGCGGTGGCCGACGCCGTGCTGCGTTCGCCGCGCCAGATCTATGTGCTGGGCATGACGTCGGGCCAGACCGACGCGATCCTGTTCGACGCCTCCGGCCGCCGCATCCTGTCGCTCAACATCCGCGTCGACGCCGATTTCGGAGCGCTGGCGGAAACCATCAACCGCGTCCTTCCCGGGGCCCGGGTCCGGGTCGAGCCGATCGGCGAGGCGGTGATCCTCACCGGCATGGTCGCCAACGCGAGCGACGCCGACAAGGCCGGCCAGATCGCCAAGCAGTACGTGGCCAAGCCCGAGCAGGTGCTCAACATGCTCAGCATCGCCGGCAAGGACCAGGTGATGCTGCGCGTGCGCGTGGTCGAGGTCCAGCGCAGCGTCATCAAGCAGCTGGGCGTCAACCTCAACGCCGTCCTGCAGCAGGGCACGGGCAACATCACCCTCAACCAGGCGGCTGCCTTCAGCATCAACGGCACGCTGGGCGGCGGAGCGACGATTGGCGGGACCTACACCAGCCCGACCACCCCGGCCGATGTGCTGACCGGATCGATCCGCGCCTTCGAGCGCGTCGGTCTGGTGCGCACCCTGGCCGAACCGAACCTGACCGCCGTCTCGGGCGAGGCGGCCAAGTTCCTCGCGGGCGGGGAGTATCCGGTCCCGGTCAACCAGGATTCCAGCAACGGATCGGTGACCGTTGAATACAAGCCCTTCGGCGTGGGCCTTGCCTTCACGCCGGTTGTGCTGTCGGGCGGACGAATCTCGCTGAAGATCTCGACCGAGATTTCCGAGCTGACCACCCAGGGCGCCTTCACCCTCGGCAGCGCGACCAGCGGCACCAGCCTGACCATCCCGGCCCTGACCGTCCGGCGGGCCGAGACCTCGATCGAGCTGCCCTCCGGCGGGTCGATGATGATCGCCGGCCTGATCCAGCAGACCACCCGCGAGAACCTCGACGCCCTGCCCGGCGTGGGATCGGTGCCGATCATCGGCTCGCTGTTCCGCTCGCGCGACTTTCTGTCGGGCGACACGGAGATGGTCGTCATCGTCACCGCCTATGTGGTCGATCCGCAGAATCCCGGAGCCTTCCAGACCCCGGCGGACGGCCTGCAGTTCGCCAGCGACGCCGAGACCATCCTGTTCGGCAAGCTGAACAAGGCCGTCGGCGCGCCGCCCGGCGCCAACGCCGGACGCGCCTACCAGGGCCCCATCGGTTACGTGATCGAGTAACGCCATGACCTTCAGCCTCACCCGACTGACGCCCTACGCCGCGCTGCTGGCGCTCGGCGCCTGCGCTTCCGGGCCGGCCCCGGGGACCGGCGCTCTCACGCCCAACGCGCTCGAGACCTGGTCGTCGCAGGTGCGTGTCGTCGGCGAGCCCGAGGAGATCCGGCTGGCCCCGCACGCCACCGGCCTTTCGGGGACCCAGGCCCGCGCCCTGGCGGAATTCCATGCCCGCTGGACTCTCGCCGAGGGCGGGGTGATCACCGTGGCCGCCCCGACCGGGGCCCAGGGGTCCGGCGCCTACCGCG
>DAORNX010000580.1:0-1671 GCA_035441225.1 Caulobacter sp. | reverse complement strand
GGCGACGACTACGCCCTCAATCCCGAATACGTCGACATGGTCATCGACGCCGCCGACCGCGGCGACGCCGAGCGGCTGCGTGAGCTGGTCGGCGCCCTGCGGTCGGAGGACGTGGCCGACCTGATGGGCTTCCTCAACGCGGACTACCGCGAGGAGATCATTCCCTGTCTCGATTCGGAGACCCTCGCCGAGGTGCTGTCCGAACTGGACGACAACCTGCGCGAGGAGGTCCTCGACTCGGTTCATCCGACGGCCCTGGCCCGCGCCCTGGAAGAGCTCGACTCCGACGACGCGGCCGACGTCGTCGACGACCTGGAGGGCGAGAAGCGCGCCCAGGTGCTGGCGGCGATGGACGCCGACGACCGGGCGGCCATCGAGAGCAGCCTGGCCTACGAGGACGAGACCGCCGGCCGCCTGATGCAGCGCGAGGTGCTGGCCGCACCCCAGTTCTGGACCGTTGGCCAGACCATCGACCACGTCCGCGGCGCCGGCGACGAGCTGCCCGAGCTGTTCTTCGATATCTACATCGTCGACCCGGCCTGGCGCCCGATCGGCGCGGCCCCGATCAGCCAGCTGCTGCGGGCCAGGCGCGAGACCACGCTGGCCGAGATCATGGAGCCGGTGACCGAGATCACCGTCGACATGGACCAGGAAGAGGTCGCCTACATCTTCGACAAGTATCACCTGATCAGTGCGCCGGTGATCGATCCGGGCGGGCGGCTGGTCGGCCAGATCACCGTCGACGACATCATCGGCGTCATCCAGGAAGAGTCGGAGGAGGATATCCTGGCCCTGGCCGGCGTGTCCGACGCCGGCCGCGACGCCGGCATCATCGACATCGTCCGCGCGCGCCTGCCCTGGCTGATGCTCAACCTGCTGACCGCGACCCTGGCGGTCAGCGGCGTGGCCCTGTTCCAGGACCAGATCGCCAAGGTCGTCGCCCTGGCAGTGCTGATGCCGATCGTCTCGTCGCTGGGCGGCAACGCCGGCACCCAGACCCTGGCCGTGGCCGTGCGCGCCCTGGCCAGCCGTGAACTGAGCGCGGCAAACGCCCGCCGCATTGTGCTGCGCGAGCTGGCGGTGGGCCTGACCAACGGCCTGAGCCTGGCCGCCGTGATGGGCGTGGCGGTGTTCGCCGTCTACCAGTTGCTCGACCACGACACGGCGACCAACGGGCGGCTGGCGATCACCGTGGCCCTGGCCCTGGTGGTCAACATCTTCACCGCGGCGCTTGGCGGGATCTTTGCACCGCTGCTGCTGGAGCGGATGGGTCGCGACCCGGCCGTGTCGTCCTCGATCTTCGTGACCTTCCTCACCGATTTCACCGGGTTCTTCGCGGTTCTGCTGATCGCCTCGCTTCTGTTCGCCTGACGGGGTCAGGCAGGATGGTCCGGCCGGGCGGTCACGCGAATGTCCGGTTTCGCGGGCAATAGGCCCTGTTCGGGCTGCGCCGATTCTCCTGACAGGCGTTCCCGTCGGCCAATCGGCATCCCTTTTGCGGGAGTGGGGTTGAACGCAGCCGTGTCTGTCTCATTTCGGATCAAGAAGGCCGATGAAACCCCGCCACCAGGTCTCCCGAGCCGCCATTGAACTGATCAAGAAGTTCGAGGGCTATCGACAAAGGGCCGCCCAGCTCCCCGACGGGCGCTGGACGATCGGCTACGGCCACAC
>DAORNX010000579.1:0-1673 GCA_035441225.1 Caulobacter sp. | reverse complement strand
GCCGGCCTTGGCCGCCGCGGCGACGGCGCCCAGCGCCGTCGAAGGCGCGCGGACCGACAGTCGAGAGCAGGGCGGCCCCGGCTCGACCGCGCAAAGGGCGTGAGCGAGCCGCGGCGCCGGGATGGATGGAGCCTCAGCCATTCAGGCGCTCCCCGCTGGCGTCGTGGAACACCGTCGGCCCGACGGTGACCGCGACGAACCGGCCGCCATGGGACGACAGCAGGGTATGGCCCAGTCGGCGGCGGCCGGACGCCACCAGGCCCAGCGCCATCGACCGGCCGAGCGTGCTGCTCCAGTAGGACGATGTGACATGGCCGAGACTGGAGCCGGGCTCGCCGACCGTCTCTCCGGCGAGGATCTGCGCGCCTTCGTCGAGCACGATGTTCGGGTCGACGGGCAACAGTCCAACGAGCTGTTTGCGCGAGGACTCAAGCATGTCCGGCCGGCGCAGGGATCGCTGGCCGACGAAATCGGGTTTGGTCTTGCCCACCGCCCAGTTCAGACCGGCGTCGTCCGGGGTTACCGTCCCGTCGGTGTCCTGACCGATGATGATGTAGCCCTTTTCAGCGCGCAGCACGTGCATCGCCTCCGTGCCGTAGGGACAGATGTCGTGGGCGGCCCCGGCGTCCAGGACCGCCTGCCAGGCCATGGCGGCGCGGGACGCCGGAACATTGATCTCGAAGCCGAGCTCGCCGGTGAAGCTGACGCGGAACAGCCGGATCGGCGTATCGCCGAGCCGGGCCTCGGCGACGCTCATGTGCGGGAAGGCGGCGTTCGAGAGATCGATGCCCTCGACAACCGTTGCGACGACGTCGCGGGCCCGGGGGCCGTTCACGGCGATGACCGCCCACTGCTCTGTGGTCGAGGTCAGCCAGACGGCCAGGTCGGGAAACTCGGTCTGGAGATAGTCTTCCATATGGGCCAGCACGCGGGCGGCGCCGCCGGTCGTGGTGGTGACATGGAAGCGGTCCGGCGCCATCCGTCCGATGACGCCATCATCGAAGATGAAGCCGTCCTCGCGTAGCATCACGCCGTACTTGCAGCGGCCCACGGCGAGCTTGCTCCACGACCCCGTGTACATCCGGTTCAGGAACTCGGCCGCGTCGGGACCAACGACCTCGATCTTGCCCAGGGTGGAGGCGTCGAACAGGCCGACGCCCCGACGGGTGGCCAGACATTCGCGCGCGACCGCCTCGCGCATGGTCTCGCCCGTCCGCGGGAAGTACCTCGCCCGCCGCCACAGGCCGACATCCTCGAACACAGCGCCGCGACCCGCCGCCCAGTCGTGCAGCGGCGTCAGGCGTAGGGGATCCAGGTCGCCATCGCGCGAGAAACTGGCCAGGGCGCCAAATGTCACGGGCGTGAACGGAGGGCGGAACGTGGTCAGCCCGACCTGCGGGACGGGCGTCCCGAGGGCGTCCGAGGCGATCGACAGGGCGTTCAGGTTCGACGTTCGGCCCTGGTCGGTGGCCATGCCGGTCGTGGTGTAGCGCTTGATGTGCTCAATCGACCGGAAACCCTCCCGGACGGCGAGCCGCACATCCTTGGCCGTGACGTCGTTCTGGAAGTCGACGAACGCCTTGCCGCGCCCTGCCGGAGTCGGGTCCGACGCGCTGGCGACCAGTGGGTGCGGCGAGGCGCGCCTGGCGCGGGCGGGCGCCTCCCCGACCTGG
>DAORNX010000578.1:0-1674 GCA_035441225.1 Caulobacter sp. | reverse complement strand
AGACCGGGATGGATGCGCCCTGCTCGGTGATGACGTGGAACTGATCCAGTCCCTGTTCATCCCGGCCGAGGGTCAGGCGAGCGAGGAACTCCTGAACGGCGGTGTCACGCGCCCAGATTGAGAGAAAGACGAGATTGCCCTGCTCGTCACCGACACAACCGTCGGCCATGAGGTCGGGGCATTCGTCGATGCGGTACAGCGGTTTCGCGGAAGAAGGTGCAGGCATGGTGATGTCCTCTTGGAAATGAAGGAGCAACCACAGCCCGCGGGGCCATGCTCGCCCCGGTTGGGTGAAGGAAGATGCGTGCCGCTAGACAGCGCGCCCCGCGTGGAAGCGGTGAACCCGCTCGCGCCACTCGGGGCTTTGCACCGGCGCCATGTCGAGATAGCGCAGCGGGCACGAGTAGTAGTACGGATGCACGGACTCATCGAGGGACTTGTAGCCCCAATCGCCGCCCGAGCTTTCCAGCAGATGGCAGCCGATGTAGCAGACGGACTCACCGGCCACGAGGCCCATGACGCCCGCCTGCCTGGCGGTGACGCGAACCACGGTCCACAGAACGTCGCCGTCCAGCGTGTGGTCGATGACTTCGCAGCAAGCGCGTTCGGACGCCTGCGGAGCGAGCAGCTCGCGGATCAACTGATCGCGCGTCTGACGAACGAAGGTCCAGCCCATGAAGGTCTCCTTGAAGAAATGGCCGGAGCCCTCCCCGTCGGGGGAGAACCCCGGCGGGTGGCGGAATGCCGCGCAAGGCGGCGGATGGATCAGGCAGCTTTGAGGTGCCAGTCCTGGGACAACGGAGCGAACTCGTAGCCCAGCTTGTCGAGACGGTCGCGCTGCTGACGCAGCACACGACGATCCACGGTCGCATCGAGCTTCACGGTCTCGCCCAGGGGCCACAAGGCACCGAACAGCGCCGCGTCGTCTGCCTCGGCCGAGGCCGCAGCGGACACGGGAGCCGGTTCGCTGCCGAACGGCGTGGTATCGACCAGGGGATCGCGCGGACTGCGCGGCTTCGCCTTCGGCTTGGCCGGGGGCGTTGCCGGCACGGGCGCCTGCGCTTCCTCGTCGATCGGATCGACTTCCTGCGGACTCAGCCGGCGGGCTTCGTCGCGGCTCAGGGCGTCGATGTTGGACAGCGTCATCCCGCCCAGATGGGCGCGGATCTCGATGACCATGCGGCCGTTGGCGTTGTACGTGGAGGGGCGAATCTCGACGATGACGAAATCACCGTCGTACTTGCCCTCGCGGTACTGATCGAGTTCGGCGTTCTTCACGACGAACTCGCCGATCGAGGTCGCCAGGCGGCCGACGTTGAAGTCGCCGTTCCTGCCGTGGATGGTCTTGATGGCCAGTTGGCCGGGGATGGTGATCATGAAGGTCTCCTGCTGACGAAGAGAAGACAAGGCCCCGGGGATGGGGCCTTGCGGATCAGAACGACTCGGCAACGGCCAATGCGGGGGCATCGGCTGCGTCGTCGGCAGCATCGGCGACGGGCTCGGAAGGCTCCGGTGCCGAGGCTTGCTGCGCAGCGGGCGCGTCGGACGTCACAGGGACTTCCGGGTCGCGCTCGTCGGTCTCGGTCGGCTTGGGTTCGGCCTTGTAGACGAGCTTGCCGTCGACCTTGATCCAACTGACGAACAGCAGGCGGGCCTTGAGGCTCACACCCTGCT
>DAORNX010000577.1:1400-1676 GCA_035441225.1 Caulobacter sp. | reverse complement strand
CTCCAGCGCCCGCTCGGGGGCCTGGCCGATGGAGGCGAGATGCCGCGCCTGCCGCGCCAGATCGTCGAGCAGCAGGGTCCGCTCGGCGTCGGACGCCCCGGCGGTCAGCCGGCGCGCGGCGCAGGCCAGGTTGAACACCCGCCGCTCGATCACGTCCGGGCCCCAGGAGAAGCTGTTCCAGCGGCCGAACACCCGTCGCCAGTCCATCGCCAGCCGCAGGCCCAGCCGGGCTCCCGCATCGCCCGCGGCCAGCAGGTCGCCCATCCAGCCCATGCG
>DAORNX010000577.1:0-1272 GCA_035441225.1 Caulobacter sp. | reverse complement strand
ACCCAGGTGTACTCGCGCGGGTTGGCCGCCATGCCGTCGGGCCGGGGCCGGTTGAGCATCAGCCGGTGCAGGGGCGTGCCGAACCATTCCCGCTCGGCCAGGCGGCGAACGCCTTCGCCGGCGGCCTGGACGGCGAGGGCGGCGGACGAGGCGGAAGGCAGTCGGGGGGCGTCCATCCCGCCGGGCTCAGACGCCCTTCAGGGCGCGGATGTTGCCGGCGTAGGCGTCGGGGCCGCCCTTGAACACGGCCGAGCCGGCGACCAGGGCCGTGGCCCCTGCGGCGACGCACTGCGGCGCGGTGACCGGCGTGACCCCGCCGTCGACCTCGAGCGCGATGGCGCAGCCCGAGGCGTCGATCATCCGGCGCAGCCGCTCGATCTTTTTCAGCTGGGCGGGGATGAAGCTCTGGCCGCCGAAACCCGGGTTGACGGTCATCACCAGCAGCAGGTCGACATCCTCGAGGATCCATTCGACGGCCTCGACGGGGGTCGAGGGGTTGAACACCACGCCGGCCTTGCAGCCGAGCTCGCGGATGCGCTTCAGCGAGCGGTTCAGGTGCGGTCCGGCCTCCGGATGGATGCTGAGGATATTGGCCCCCGCGGCGGCAAAAGCCTCCAGATAGGGGTCGGCCGGGCTGATCATCAGATGCACGTCGAACGGGATTGAGACGTGCGGGCGCAGGGCCTTCACCACATCGGGGCCGAGCGTGATGTTGGGCACGAAGTGGCCGTCCATCACGTCGACGTGAAGCCAGTCGGCGCCGGCGGCCTCTACGGCGCGGCACTCCTCGCCAAGACGGGAAAAGTCAGACGCCAGGATGGACGGGGCGATGATCGGGGCGGCCATGCCTTGGTCTAGCCGGACCGGCCCCGGGGAACAAGGACGGCTCAGCCCCTGCGGACCATCCGGGCGGCGAAGAAGCCATCGATCCCGCCGGCGAGGTGATGGGGCAGGATGCGCAGCCAGCCCTCCGGGCCGACGCTGGCGGCGGGAGCCCCGCCTTCGCCGGGCGCGACCGGGACGGTGGTGAAGTCCGGGTGGCGCGCGAGGAAGCCACGCACCTGGGCCTCGCCCTCCTCCGGCTCCAGCGAACAGACGCAGTAGACCAGCCGCCCGCCCGGCTTCACGCGGGCGGCGGCGGAATCGAGCATCCGGGTCTGGACCGCGGCCAGGCTGGCGACGTCGCCCGGGGCCGCGGCCCACAGCACGTCGGGGTGGCGACGGAAGGTGCCGGTGGCCGAACAGGGCGCGTCGAGCAGTACGGCGTCGAAG
>DAORNX010000576.1:0-1677 GCA_035441225.1 Caulobacter sp. | reverse complement strand
GGCGCCGCGAACGGTCGGGAGACGAACACGCCCAGGCCGCCCGCGAGGGTCACCGATCCGGCCTGCAGCGGCGTCCAGCCCAGCGCCACCTGCAGCAGCAGCGGCATCAGGAACGGTCCCGCGCCGACGCCCAGCCGCATCAGGGTTCCACCCAGCAGGCTGGCGCGAAACGTCGGATAGCGCAGCAGCGCGAGGTTGAGGATCGGACGGACCTTGCGCCGGGCCAGCCGCAGATAGAGCCAGCCGCAGGCCAGCGAGGCCGCGACCAGGCCGATCTGCGCCCACCAGGGGACCAGGTTCAGGCCGCCGGTCTCGGCCACCACGACGATTCCGGTGATGCTGGCCGCGGACAGGGCGAAGCCGCTCCAGTCGAATGCGCCCGGGTCGAGGCCCGGCAGGCGCGGCACGAACCGCAGGACGGCGAGCATGCCCAGCAGGCCGACCGGAATGTTGATGAAGAAGATCCACGGCCAGTCGGCCACCGAGAGGACGAAGCCGGCCAGCGGCGGGCCGATCAGCGGGCCCGCGAGGGCCGGCATGGTGAACCAGCCCATGGCCCGGATCAGGTCGTTGCGGGGAGCCGAGCCGACGACGATCAGGCGGGCCACCGGCGTCATCAGCGCGCCGCCGGCGCCCTGCACGATCCGCGCGCCGACCAGTTCGCCCAGGCTGGAGGAAAAGCCGCACAGGGCCGACCCGGCAAGAAAGACGACCATCGCCGCGAGGAATACCCGACGGGGCTGGAACTTCTCGGCGGCCCAGCCGCTGATCGGCACGAACACGGCCAGGGCCAGGATATAGGACGTCAGGGCCAGCTTGAGATGGACGGGATCGGCGTGGAATGCCCGCGCCAGGGTCGGCAGGGCCGTCGACAGGGCGGTGGAGTCGATGAACTCCATGAACAGGGCGCTGGCGACCGCCAGATAGGCGATGCGCGGCACGGCCTGGACAGGCGGCGGAGGAGGCGGCGCATCGGACGCGGCCGGGTCGGTCACGGGATCTGGCACGGCACGGTGGTAGCCCCGTCAGGCCCCGCCCATCAAACGGATTCCTGTCCGAAGGCCGTGGTTCGAGCCGGCCGGGCGGCCCGGGTCCTCGCCCACGCGGGACCGGCTGGCGGGGCCGCGCCGTCCGGCATTGACCGTCGATCGGCCTAGTAGGCCTTTGGCAGCCGCTGCTCGTAGCGCGTCTTGGCCGGGGCGCGACCGCTGACGGTGAAGGTCAGGCCGAAGATCGTGTCCTCGCGGGAGACCCCGTAGGCGCTGATCTCGCGCCGGGCCGCGCTGACGGCCACCTGCCGCGACCCCTTGCGCCAGCCGACGCCCAGCTGGGCCTTGCCGAACTCGGCGAGCTGCTCGACCGACCAGCCGGCCGGCCGCCAGCCGCGCAGCGGATCGCGCAGGGCCACGATGGCGGAGAGAAGCGCATCGAGGCCGAATTCCCCGACCCGGTCGAGGACGTGGGCGAGCGCGCCGGCAAGGGCCGACCGGCCGCCTTCGTCGCGACCGGACAACAGGGCGCGGCGGACTTCAGCGATCAGCACCTCGGCGGCGCTGTCGTCGAGCATGTCGAAATGCCCCGCGATATTGGCCTCGAGCGGAAAGCGCTTCAGCACCGCTTCGCAGAAGGCATGGATAGTCTGGATCTTCAGCCCCCCCGGCGTCTCGAGCGCTTGCG
>DAORNX010000575.1:0-1682 GCA_035441225.1 Caulobacter sp. | reverse complement strand
GGCGGCGGGGGCGGCGGGGCCGCTTCTTCCTGGAAGCTGTAGCGCACGCCGACCGTCACCGACTGGTCGTTGTAGCTGCCCGACAGGTTGCCCGCGATGCCGGGGTTCTCGAAGTCGAAATCGCCGGTCTGGAAGTAGCGGTAGGTCAGATCGACGTTCATCCGGTCGCTGGCCTTGGCGGTCAGGCCGGCGATGCCTTGCCACGCCCAGGTCACGTCCTCGTCGTCGACGGCCACGAACGGCACCAGCAGCACGCCCAGCTGGCCGCGCGCCGCACCGGCGCCCACGCCGATGAACGGATGCATGACGCTGTCGGGCATGAAGTCGTAGATGACATTGCCCATCAGGGAGATGACTTCGGCGTCGCCGGTCGCGTCGAACGGCGGCGACTGCAGCTCGCCCGGACGCCAGCCGCCCTCGACTTCGAGGCGCCAGTTCGGGGTCAGCCGGTAGCCGAGGCGGGCCAGGCCGATCCAGTCGTCATCGGGATCGATCGAGAGCGGACCAAAGCCGGTGTCCGCCGTCGTGTCGTCGGACCAGTGGTAGCCGACGTCGACCGCGCCGTACCAGCCGCTGTCCTGAGCCGCGGCGCCCGTGGCCGCGAGCGTCGTGACGGCCAGCGCCGCACCCGCCAGAAGCTTGAATTTCATAGTGAGAGCCCTCTCCTGCCCGCGATGCGGCCACAGGCCGCTCGAATAGGTGTTATATCAACCATCAGCCCACCGCCAAGTGTCAGCGAAGCCACACCAACGCCTATTTTCTCTGGCATAATCGCCAATGGCGAGTTTCTCAGTCGAGGGTTGTGCGGTAGCGCGCCATCGCCAGGGAAACCACGATCAGGACGAACAGGCCAAGAGCCGCGAGGCTCTGCCACAGTTCGGCGAATCCGAGCCCCTTGAGCAGCGCCCCGCGGACGACCCGCAGGAAGTGGGTCACGGGGATGGCGCTGCCCAGGGCCTGGGCCCAGTCGGGCATGCCGCGGAACGGGAACATGAAGCCCGACAGCAGCAGCGACGGAAAGATATAGAACACCGACATCTGCATGGCCTGCAGCTGGTTGCGCGCGACGGTCGAGATCAGGAAGCCGAGCGCCAGGCTGCCGACGATGAACAGCAGGATGCCGACCGTCAGCGCGTCCCATCCGCCGGCGAACGGCACGTCGAACAGAAACCGGGCCATGGCCAGGATCAGCACCGTCTGGATCGCCCCGACCAGCACATAGGGCGCGAGCTTGCCGATCATCACCTCGATCGGCTTCACCGGGGTGGCCAGCAGGCCTTCCATGGTGCCCCGCTCGTATTCCCGGGTCACCCCGAGGGCCGTCATCATCACCAGGGTCATCGACAGGATCACCCCCAGCAGCCCCGGCACGATGTTGTAGGCGGCGATGGCCTCGGGATTGTAGCGCCGGTGCACGACCACCTCGAACGGCGGCGTCCCGCCGGCCCGCGGGGCGAGCGCGCCGGTCAGGTCGTGACTGAGCGCTTCCTGGGGCAGGGCGGCGAGCGCGGCGATCGCCGAGCCCGTGGCCGACGGGTCGGCGGCGTCGGCCTCGACGAGGATCTGGGCGCGGTCTCCGCGCACCACGCGCCGGCTGAAGTCGGCCGGGATGGTGATGGTGAACTGCACCCGGCCCAAGGCCATGGCCCGCGCGAGCTCGTCCGGCGTGCGCGCCGTCTCGG
>DAORNX010000574.1:0-1683 GCA_035441225.1 Caulobacter sp. | reverse complement strand
CACGGGCTCGCCGACCTGCTGGAAGGCGGCGTTGTCGCCTGGCCGCGCGAGCGCGCGCCGCTGGGCCTCGCGCAAGGCCTCCAGCGCATCGGTCCGCCCGGCGCCGACGAAGGCCATCGCCGCATGGGCGTCGTTGAACGCGTAGAGGCTCTCGGCCACGGCCGGCTCCCATCGTTCGGCCAGGTCACGCCAGCGGTCGCCGACATCGACGTCCATCAGGTGCAGCCGCCACAGCAGGGCCGAGGCGTCGACCATGTTGTAGGCCAGCGTCGAGCGGTCGCCCCAGATCGGCTCGTCGTACAGGGCGAGCACCGCCTCCATGTCGCCCAGGCCGAGGTGGAACAGCGCCAGATGCCACCAGTTGTGCACCTGGAAATAGCTGTCGCCGGTCCAGCTCTCCAGATCGCCGCGCATCCAGGCCACGCCGTCCTCGCGCCGGTCCTGCATCTCCATCACATGGGCCACCGCGTGCCGGGCCCAGCCGTTGCGCGGCTCCATCCCGATCGCGAGACGCCCGGCCGTTTCGGCGGCGGCGTAGTGGCCGGTCTCCTCCAGCCCGAAGGCGTGCAGCCCGAGCACCGCGTGATAGCCGGGCATGGTCTCATCCCAATGGGGCAGGGCGATCCCGATCCGGTCGCGCAGCATCCGCGCGTCGCCCTGCAGGAAGTCGAGCAGCTGGCCGATCTGCAGCGCCAGGGCGTCGCGCGGGTAGGCCGCGGAGACCCCGGCCAGCACCTTCGCCGCCGCCGCGATCTCGCCGCGCGCCATATGGCCCAGCGCCGTCACATGGCCGGCCTCGCGGTCGCTGGCCGGCAGCGCCAGGGCCTTCGCGTGGCAGTCCAGCGCCACCGGCAGGGTGAAGGCGTCGGTGCCCGCCGCGTGCAGATAGCCGAGGAACACATGGGCCATGACGAAGTCCGGGCTGTCGGCCAGCGTCGCGCGCAGATTGCGCACCGGGTCTCCGGTGAAGCACTGGTGCCCGGCCAGCACCATCTCGTAGAGCTCGAGGGCCGCGGCGCTCGCGCCCGTGGGCCGCTGTCCGGTGGCGATGTCGAAGGCCATGGGTCGCTCGCTGTGTCGGGAAATCACAGCTTGGCCTGACGGTGCGCGCTGGTCTACGCCTTGGACATGAGCGAGTTCGACTTCGACGCCCTGGTGGTCGGCGCCGGCGCGGTGGGCCTGGCCACGGGCTACGCCCTGGCCGGTCGCGGCCTGTCCGTGGTGGTGCTGGAGAAGGAGAAGATCATCGGCCAGGGCGTGTCCTCGCGCAATTCCGAGGTCATCCACGCCGGGCTCTACTATCCGACCGGCTCGCTCAAGGCGCGGCTCTGCGTGCAGGGCCGGCGGCGGCTCTACGCCTTCCTCGACAGGCACCATGTCGACTACCGCCGCTGCGGCAAGCTGGTGGTGGCCAACGGCCCCGACGAGATCGAACGGCTGGACGCCATCCTCGAACAGGCCCGGATCAACGATGTCGAGGGCATGGAGAGGCTGACGGGCGCGGCGGCCATGGCCATGGAGCCGGGCCTCAGGTGCGACATGGCCCTGCTGTCGCCCCAGAGCGGGGTGTTCGACAGCCACGGCTACATGACCGCCCTTGTCGGCGAGATCGAAGCCCATGGCGGGGCGGTGGTCACCTCCACGCCGTTCGAGGGCGCCACGCCCCTGCCGGGCGGCGGCTTT
>DAORNX010000573.1:0-1686 GCA_035441225.1 Caulobacter sp. | reverse complement strand
TCGGCGGCTGGAGCTGGTCGATCTTCCAGGGCGGGCGCGACCCCTATGTGATCCTGATCACCATCTACATCTTCGCCCCCTATTTCACGACCGCCGTGGTCGGCGATCCGGTCAGGGGCCAGGCGATGATCGCCACGGTCAGCACGCTCAATTCGATCTTCATCGCCCTGACCGCCCCGATCCTCGGCGCCGCGATCGACCGTTACGGCGCGCGCAAGCCGATGATGGCGGCGACGGTGCTGGGCATGGCCCCGATGATCTGGGCCCTGTGGTTCGCCAGGCCGGGCGGCGAGGGGCTGCCGGTGCTGGCCGGACTATGGCTGTTCGGCCTGATCGGCGTGCTGTTCGCCTTCTGCGAGGTGATCCACAATTCGCTGCTGATCAGCGCCGCCGGACACCGGCACGCGCCCCAGGCCTCGGGCCTGGCCCTGTCGGCGGGCAACTTCTTCTCGGTCATCACCCTGACCTTCTGCCTGATGGCCTTCGCCCTGCCCGGCAACCCGGCGGTGGCCGGCTGGCCGCTGATTCCCGACCACCCGCTGTTCGGCCTCGATCCGAGCCAGGCCGAGACCTCGCGGGTCGTCGCGCCGATCGCCGCCAGCCTGCTGGTGCTGCTGTCGATACCGCTGTTCCTGTTCACCCCCGACGCGCCGAAGACCGGCATCAGCCTGATCGCGGCGCTCAAGCAGTCGGCGGCGCATCTGGGCGGCGTCGCCTGGTCGCTGATCTCGGCGGCGGCGCGCGGGCCGGCCCGGCTGCGCGAGGTGCTCGGCGTGCTGGTCACCGAGCGCGACGCGGTGATCTACCTGGGCGCGCGCATGCTGTTCAACGACGGCATGACCGCCCTGCTGATCTTCTCGGGCATCTACACCGCGGGGGTGATGCAGTGGCAGGTCCTCGAGATGCTGGCCTACGGCATCCTGCTCAGCGTGTTCGCGGTCGCCGGCGGCCTGTGCGGCGCGGTGTTCGACAACCTGTTCGGGCCGCGCAACGCGGTGCGGTTCGAGATCGCCGGATCGCTGGTCTGCCTGGTGGCCTGGCTGGGCATGCGGCGGGACCGGATCCTGTACTTCTGGCCCTACGACGCCGACGCCCACGCGCCACTGTGGAACGGGCCGATGTTCCGCACCCTGCCGGAGCTCATCTATCTGGCCATCGGCTTCGGCGTGGCGGTGTTCGTCACCGCCCAGTACGCCTCGAGCCGCACCCTGCTGACGCGGCTGGCGCCGCCCGAGAAGCTGCCGGCCTTCTTCGGCCTGTACGCCCTGTCGGGAACCCTGACGGTGTGGATCGGTTCGATGCTGGTGGGCCTGTTCACCAGCCTGACCCACAGCCAGTCGGGGGGCTTCATCCCGATCGCCGGCCTGCTGGCGCTCGGCCTGGCCGGCATGATGTTCGTGCGGGGCGGCGGCAAACCGGCGGTCTGACCTTTGCGGCGGGCCGCCGGGGGGCTATCTGCCGCCCATGCGCGCGGCGACGATCCTGGAGCGGCCCTGGCGGCCTCCCGAAGCGGTGCTGTCGGCCTTCGCCGACGATCCGTGGACCTGCGCCTTCCTTTCGGGCGGCGCGGGCGAGCGCGCGCGCTGGTCCTATGTCCTGCGCCAGCCCGACCAGACCCTGACCCTCGGACCGGACGACGCCGGCGACCCGTTTCGGACGATGAAGGCGCTGCTGGGCGAGACCCGG
>DAORNX010000572.1:1074-1688 GCA_035441225.1 Caulobacter sp. | reverse complement strand
GCCGTTCATCTGGCTTTCGACCTTGGCGCGGGCATCGTCGTGCTGCCAGCCGCGAAGCTCCCGGCGCTGGCCCTGTAGTTCCTGCCAGCGTTCAACAAACCGCTCGGCCCTGACATTCGGGTCTTGCAGCGCGGCGTTTTCGCGCTTCATCCCGTCGATAACCTGCGCGACACGCTCCCGGCCGGAAAGCTCGGTCATGGCGCGCACCGTCGCCGGGTCGTTTTGCAACGTCGAGCGCAGCAAATCTTTCATGCCGCCCTGCACCTGGTCGAGCTGCCGGCCGGCATCGCCTATTTCCTGCCGCTGCATGTCGAGGACCGGCAAGCCCTCGCGCCGGTGCTGGTCGATCGACTGATAGGCCCGCGAATAGCGGTCAACGGCGGCCTCAAGCGGCGACTGCCCCCGCGCCCGCTCGGCCAGCCGGTCGGGCGCAGGCGCCTGCCGCAAGCTCCCTTCCCTTTCCGGCCGTCGCTGCATCCGCGATGCCTCGCCGCGCTCCTGTGAGGGCGCAGGGCGTGCATTGAGCTTGAGGCCGGCGAACATACCGCGCCGCTGCTTCTCGGCCTGCTGCGGGCCTTTCTGGTCGATCTGTGGGCCGTCCTCGCCGGCGCGGT
>DAORNX010000572.1:0-1020 GCA_035441225.1 Caulobacter sp. | reverse complement strand
TGGCGCTGCTGTCGATCGCCGGCGAGATCCTCGCGCGGATCTGCACGAAGATCCTGCGCGAGATCCGCGCGAACTTTTTGCGAGGATCTCCGATCAAGGGCATGATCCCCGGCCGTCGACTCCCGTTCCGCACGTAGCCCGGCGCGCTCGGCCGGAATCTCGATCTCGCTGCGGACGCCCATTTGCTCCGCGATCCCGCGCCGCTCGGCAAAGTCGCGGGTATAATCGAGCGTCGTTTCCTTCACGCCCGACCGGGACAGGCGGCGTTCTAGCTGGCTATAGGCCAGCTCGCCGGCGTCCTGAACCTTCCATGTGTTGCGGTGCGTCTGCGTCCCATCCGGCAAGGTGACGGGGGTGGAACCCTCATGCTGTAGGCCGATCTTCTCCCCGATCTCCGGCGCGGCCTCCTTCATGGCGCGCTCAAGATCGACGCCCCATAGGGTGCGCTGCTCGCCCTTGTCGTTTTCCAGCGTCACGAAATAGCTGCCGGACTTCTGCGGGTCATGCTCGAAGGGCGCGGCCCCATGCTCGACCAGCCGGCCGGCATTGGTGAACTCGTCCTGTGCCGCGTAGAGCTGCACCCCGTCACGATGCCGGGTCATGGCGACATAGGTTAGATGCCGGTCCATCGTCCCCGACGCCATCACATAGGCGCGGTCCACGGTTGCGCCCTGATTTTTGTGAATCGTCGTCGCATAACCGTGGTCGATCGCCTGATAATCGCCCATCGGCACGCTGACGCTATCGCCGCCCCGGCCGTCGAGCTGCGCGACGATCCGGCCGGCCTCGACATGCTCGACGGTGCCAAGCATCCCGTTTTTCACGCCAAGGTCGCGATTGTTCTCAAGGAACACGATGCGGTCGCCCGGCGCGAACTCCCGCTTGCCGTCATTGGTCTGGAAGGTCAGCGCGCCGGCGTCCGAGCCCACGGCGGGCACGTTGCCCTGCGCCAGCTCGCCCCGGTCCTGTAGCTCGGTCCTGATCGCGTCATTGATCGCCCGAACATCGGCCCGGCGATGC
>DAORNX010000571.1:0-1693 GCA_035441225.1 Caulobacter sp. | reverse complement strand
AGACCTCGATGGCCGCCTCCCGCGCCCCGCAGGCCGAGCAGCGCATGCGCCGGCCCAGCATGTGCAGCCGCTCGTCCGCGCCGTTGCCGGCCAGCCACCAGGACGCGTCGACCACCGTGACCCGCTCGCAGCGCGGATTCAGGCAACGCGCGCGCAGGTGCATGCCGGCCCGCAGCGCCGAGGCGACCGGCCATCCGCGCACTTCGTTGGCCGCATGCAGCCGTTCGTTGATCGATGGGGAGCCATCCATGGGAAACCTCGTGTTCCCATTTTGTTCTCGCCGTGGAGCGGGAGTCAATCGGGCTCAGGTCGGCTTCCGGGCGACCATGAAGGTTCCGGCGGGGCTGGGAGCGATCAGGTCCGCTTCCGGCGCTCCGGCCAGCCAGTCGCCCCATCTTTCCGGCATCAGGCAGACCGGCTGGCGGCCGTGGTAGGGCTGGACGTCGGGGCCCGGCTCGCAGGTCAGCACCGTGAACCGGTCGCCGCGCACGCAGCCGGCCAGCGCGAACAGTTCGGCGTCGGGCGCGGTGAACAGCCACCAGTCCTTGCGCTTCTGGCCAGGCTGCACCGGGTCGGTTGTCTCGTAGAAGCCGGCGGCCATGACCAGGCAGCGGGTCTGGCGCGGAAACACGCGGCCCTCGGAGCGGAAGTTGATCACCGGCCCGCCCTTGTCGCGCGGGAAGCCCCAGGCCAGCCAGTCCAGCCGCCCGCCGTCGCCCTCGGGAGACACGACACAGGCCGGATCGGTGGGGCGGATGTCGCCGGTGACGCCCCGGTTTGGTCGCGGCGTCTCCGGCCAGAGGATCGGAATCCGCACCTGCGAGAACGCCCATTCGACGCGCTCGGGCGTGTTGGGGCTGAGGAAGGTGTTGCACATGACGCCAGCCTAGACTTTCGATCGGGAGGCGTCAGCCGCCGGCCGCTTCGAGAAACCGGATCAGCGCCGTCTCGAAGGCGCGCCCCTGCAACGACGCCTTCGGCAGCGGCCGCCCCCGGGCGAAGGCCTCCAGCACCAGCGGATGCACATAGGCCGTCCGGCAGACCGCCGGAGTATTGCCCAGCAGACCCGCGACGACCCTGATGGCCCGGACCGTCGCCGCCTTCACGGCCGCGGCGTCATCGGGGCGCGGCTCCCGGGTCAGGGCCTGGGCGGCGGCCAGGGTGCCGAACCAGGTGCGGAAGTCCTTGGCCGTGAAGCCGTCGCCGATGGCCGCCCGGATGTAGTCGTTGACGTCGCCGGACTGGACCGCGCGCACCGCGCCGGCCTCGTCGACATATTTGAACAGCCGCTGGCCGCGCAGATCCTGACAGGCCCGGATCACCCGGGCCAGCCGGCGGTCGTGAAACGCCGTGCGGTGCGCCTTGCCGCTCTTGCCGCGGAATTCGAACACGGCGCCGCCCGTCGAGACGCGGACATGCCGCTTTCGCAGCGTGGTCAAACCGAAACTGCGATTGGCCCGCGCGTATTCGTCGTTGCCGACACGGATCAAGGTCGCCTCAAGCAGGGCGACCACCGAGGCCAGCACCTTCTCCCGCGGCAGGCCGCGCCGTCGCAGGTCGGCGTCGACACGGCGGCGCAGGCGGGGCAGGGCCCGGCCGAAGGCGGCCACCCGGTCGAACTTGGCCTCGTCGCGGGTCGCCCGCCAGGCGGGGTGATAGCGATACTGCTTGCGGCCTCGGGCGTCGCGACCGA
>DAORNX010000570.1:0-1695 GCA_035441225.1 Caulobacter sp. | reverse complement strand
GGATTTAGGTTCCAGCGCCGCAAGGCGTGGAGGTTCGAGTCCTCTCATCCGCACCACCTGCCTCGCCATGCGGGCTTCGGGCGACGGCCCGTCCGGCCCGGCCGGAAACGGGGGCTTGGCCGCAAAAGTCCCGCATGACATAAGGGCCCCCGCTTTGCGCCGCCCCTGACCCGGGCGGCGGACCCATTTCCACACCTGGCGGATGACAACGGCCACGGCCACTCGTCCGGTATTCTTGAGAATGTCGATGCAAATCGTTGAAAAGTCTGTCGAAGGCCTGAGCCGCGTCTACGGCGTCACTGTTCCGGCCGGCGAGCTCGCCGCGCGGCTTGACGCCCGGATCACCGAACTGGCCCCGCAGATGAACCTGAAGGGCTTCCGCAAGGGCAAGGTGCCGCCGGCCCATGTGCGCCGCGTGCATGGCAAGGCCCTGATGCAGGAGGTGGTGCAGGAGGCGCTCAACGAGACCACCCAGAAGGTCCTCGACGACAACAAGCTGCGCCCGGCCTCGCAACCGGACCTGAAGCCGGAATCGGACATGAACGCCGTGCTCTCGGGCGGCGCGGACCTGGCCTATGAGCTGGCGGTCGAGCTGATGCCCGACTTCGAGCCGATCGACACCAGCAAGCTGAAGCTGAAGCGCCCGGTCTACACCCCGACCGACAAGGAAGTGGACGAGGCCCTGGCCGAACTGGCGAAACAGGCCGGGACCTTCGCCCCCCGCACCGGCAAGTCGCTGAAGGCCAAGGACGGCGACCAGGTGCTGATCGACTTCGTCGGCAGCGTCGGCGGCGTCGAGTTCGCCGGCGGCAAGGGCGAGGGCTTCGAGCTGACGCTCGGCTCGAACCAGTTCATCCCCGGCTTCGAGGCCCAGCTGGTCGGCGCCAAGCCGGGCGACGACGTCACCGTCAAGGTGACCTTCCCCGAGGGCTACCAGTCGACCGAACTGGCCGGCAAGGACGCCGAGTTCGCCGTGAAGGTCCATGAGGTGCGCGCGCCGGTCGAATCCGAGCCCGATGACGCTCTCGCCCAGCGCCTGGGCCTGTCGGACCTGGCCACCCTGCGCGAGACGGTGACCAAGAACCTCGAGCAGGGCTACGCCAACCAGTCGCGCTTCAAGCTCAAGCGCTCGCTGCTCGACGAGCTGGACAAGGGCCACGACTTCCCGCTGCCGCCGCGCATGGTCGAGGCCGAGTTCGCCGGCATCTGGCAACAGGTCGAGGGCGACCGGACGTCCGGCGCCCTGCCGCCGGAAGACGCCGGCAAGAGCGACGAGGAACTGCGCGCCGAATACCGCCGGATCGCCGAGCGCCGCGTACGCCTGGGCCTGGTGCTGGCCGAGATCGGCCGCAAGAACAACGTCCAGGTCACCGACCAGGAGCTGACCCAGGCGATGCAGCGCGAGGCCATGCAGTATGGCCAGCAGGCCCAGCAGGTGTTCGATTTCTTCCGCTCGAACCCCCAGGCTCAGGCCCAGCTGCGCGCGCCGCTGTACGAGGACAAGGTGGTCGAGCTGATCTTCGGCCAGGCGACCGTGACCGACAAGAAGGTCTCCAAGAAGGAGATCGAGGCCGACGACGACCTGCCCGAGGGCTACTAGGGCCGGCCGCCGCGAACCCGACGGTCGGGAGTTGAGGGGCGTGATGTCGAGAGCGTTCGTCCTGGCGATCACCGGGCTGGGCCTGCTGGCCGGGC
>DAORNX010000569.1:1499-1705 GCA_035441225.1 Caulobacter sp. | reverse complement strand
CAGGCCGCCGGGCGCGCGGGTGGCCATCTGTCCGCCGGCGACCCTGGTCCACCGGCTGGTCGAGGCGCTGGGCGGCACGGGGGTCGAGGTCGGCGGACAGGACTGTCGCGCCGAGGCCGCCGGCGCCTTCACCGGCGACATCGCCGCCGAGATGCTGGTCGACGCCGGTGCGGGCCTGGTCATTCTCGGCCATTCCGAACGGCGGG
>DAORNX010000569.1:0-1480 GCA_035441225.1 Caulobacter sp. | reverse complement strand
CCCTGGTCGCGGCCAAGACCGGGGCCGCCCACCGGGCCGGTCTGGAGCCGATCGTCTGCGTCGGCGAGACCCTCGCCGAACGCGAGGCCGGGCGCACGCTGGAGATCGTCACGGGGCAGGTGAGGGGCTCCCTGCCCGAGGTGCTCGCCGGCAGCCCGTTCGCCGTCGCCTACGAGCCGGTCTGGGCGATCGGCACGGGCCTGACGCCGACTCTTGAACAGATCGAGGCCGTGCACGTGGCGATCCGCGCGGTGCTGGTCGAGATGTTCGGCGACCAGGGCGGCCGCACGCCGATCCTCTATGGCGGCTCGGTCAAGCCGTCCAACGCGGCCGAAATCCTGCGCCTGCGCGACGTCGGCGGCGCCCTGGTCGGGGGCGCCTCCCTCAAGGCGGCGGACTTTCTGGGGATCATCGAGGCGGCGTGATGCGCGGGGACATGTACCGCAGGTACGTGTCCCCTGAAGCCAGCCGCTCGATTGGGGGACACGTACCTGCGGTACATGTCCCCGCTACAGCAGCAATCCCCACAGGCGGCAGTCGCGCCGTTCGCCCTCGCGGTCGACATGGCCGCGCAGATAGCCCTCTTCCTCGAACCCCAGCTTGCGCAGCAGGGCCTCGGAGGCGGCGTTGCCGACATGGGTGCGGGCCCACAGTCGCTTGAAGCCGAGGGTCGCGGCATGGCCGAGCACGGCCTGGACGGCCTCGTATCCATAGCCCTTGCCCCAGGCGTCCTTGCCGAGGATGAAGCCGATCTCGGCCCGGCTGTGGCGCCAGTCGATGTCGGACAGATCGACGCTGCCGAGATACCGGCCGCCATCGGCCAGCCGCACCGACCAGTAGAAGGCCTGCTCGTTGGCCATCTCGACCAGCTGGCCGTGGATGAAGGCCTCGACCACGTCCGGATCGTCGATGGCCACGCTGTCCATGTGGGCCATGACCTCGGGATCGGCCATGATCGGATGGATCAGCGGCCCGTCCTCGACGGTCACGGGCGTCAGCTTGAGGCGTTCGGTTTCGAGAATCATGGGCTTGCGCGGGAGCGAACAATGCCCAGCTATGGCGCGGCCGCCTGCGTGGTGCTAGAGGGGCCGGCTTGTTTCGACAGGGCGCCTGCGCGCCGAACGGACCCCGAAGATCGCAATGCTGCTGAACATCCTGCTCACGATCCAGATTCTCGTCGCCATCCTGCTGGGGCTGGCGGTGCTGCTGCAGCGTTCCGAAGGCGGCGCCCTGGGCATGGGCGGGGGGCCGTCGGGCTTCATGACCGCGCGCGGCCAGGGTGACCTGCTGACCCGCTCGACCTGGACCCTGTTCACCATCTTCCTGGTGCTCTGCATCGCCCTGACCATCCTGCAGGGGCGTGAGCGGGCCGGGTCCTCGGTCGTCGGCCGCGGCGAGATCGAGCGGATCAACCCGGTGGCGCCCCCGGTCGCCCCGGCGACGGCGCCTGACACGGCCCCGTCCGGCGCGGCCCCGGCGC
>DAORNX010000568.1:0-1710 GCA_035441225.1 Caulobacter sp. | reverse complement strand
CGGCGCTGCAGAGCGCCCGCACCTGGATCGGCCGGCTTGATCGCGCCGAGGCCCTGGGCGGCCGCACGACCACCTTCGTCTACCAGGTCCGCAACACGGACGCGGCGTCGGTGGCCGCGCTGATCTCGGCCGCGCGCGGCGAGGACCAGCAGCGGACTCCGGCCGACACCGGCCAGCCGGGCCAGCCGCCGCAGGACACGGCCAGCCAGAACGACAGCCGCGGACTCGCCGCCAGCGCCTTCGGCGACGGCCGGATGGCCGTGGACGAGTCGGGCAACCGGATCGTCTTCACCGGCTCGGCCGAGGATTTCATGGAGCTGCGCGGCCTGATGGTCGCCCTCGACACGCCACGTCCGCAGGTGCTTGTGGAGGTCACCGTCGCCGAGGTCACCCTGACCGACGAGACCCGTGTCGGCCTGGAGTGGTTCTTCACCCGGTCGATGTCGAACGGCCAGCTCGAGGGCGGAACCAAAGGCGGCCTTGGCCTCGACACCGGCGGACTGACGTTGAAGTTCACCGGGACCGACGTCCAGGCGGCGTTCAACGCCTTCGCCTCGAACAACAAGGTCAACATCCTGTCGCGGCCCCGGCTCGTGGCGCGAAGCGGCGACGAGGCCCGGATCCAGGTCGGCACCGACGTGCCGATCATCACCTCGCGAGCCAACAGTCCGACCCAGACGGGCGGCAGTTCCGACATCCTGCAGACCATCCAGTACCGTCAGACCGGCGTGATCCTGACGATCCGGCCGGTGATCTACAGCGACGGCCGCGTCGACCTGCAGATCACCCAGGAGGTGTCGAGCCAGCAGCCCAACAGCAACACCGCCATCGGCAGCCCCCTGATCCTCAATCGCAGCGTGACGACCCGGCTGTCGGTCGACGAAGGCGCCACGGCGGTGATCGGTGGTCTGATCGACGACAACTACACCAAGGGCAATTCCGGCATCCCGCTTCTCAAGGACATCCCGCTGCTCGGCGCGCCGTTCAGGGTCGACAGTTTCTCGACCGGGAAGACCGAGCTGATCATCCTCGTCACGCCCCACATCCTGCGGGACGGCGGCGAGATGGCCTTCTGGACGCAGCGATCGACGGCGGACATGAACGCGGCCTTCGCGGTCGGGCGGGGCTGGTCCTACACCCTGACGCCGTTCACGGCGGGTCAGGGCCTGCGCATCGACCCGGCCCCGGTCGCCGCCCCCCGCTGACGCGGCCGCCAGCCGACCCGCTGGTAGGTCTGCGTCGACAGGACTCGCCCGTCAGGTTCGAACAGCGTTGTCGTGACCCGATAGAGCCGCACCTCGAAACGGCCGTCGGTGGAAGGCCGGAAGGCGTTGACCGGAACCGCCGACCAGGCCAGCCGGCGGCCTCCCGCGAGCGGTCGGGTCCCGCCGGGTTCGACGGCGGGATTGATGTCCCGCACGAGGACCATCGCCGTGCGACGCAGTTCGGACACGGTGATGGCCCGCCCGTAGCGCCGCTCGGCCTGGGCCATCTGGCCCTGAAGCGACAGGGCGGCCAGCAGCACCAGCGAGACGATCAGCAGCGCGGCCATCGCCTCGATCAGGCTGAAGCCGGCGCGGCGGGCGGTCATGTCGGCCACCGGGCGAGACAGGCCGCGACCAGCGCCGGAGCGGCCAGGGCGGCGCCCAGCGGCGCCACGCCGCTCGCCGCGGCCCTTCCGAACAGCATCAGGAGGATGCCGATGACGGC
>DAORNX010000567.1:0-1723 GCA_035441225.1 Caulobacter sp. | reverse complement strand
TGTCGACGCTCACCGGCGTGCTGAAGACGCGCGCGTCGCCGACCGGACCCCGGGCGCCGGCCGTCGATCGCCCGGCGGAATCGAAGCGCGCGCCCCGGATTATGGCGCGCAGGCTACCGGCGCCCGGCTCGGCGTCGGCGGCGGAAAGCGCCTGGTTGCCCAGCCGAAAGCCCCTCTGCGATCCGGAGACCCCCATCTCGAAAACCAGCAGCAGGGCCGTGCCGGATATGGCCAGGACGATGATCGCCTCGAGCACCGAGAATCCCGACCGATGGCTCCTGGGCAAGGGCAGTCCTCTGTTCGATGTCGCCGGTCGCTGGATGGGGGCGTGATCGCAAAACACGAGTATCGCAAGGCCCGGCTGCGTGCCAATGTCGGCGACAAATGCAGTCTGGTTCGCTGCATATGCAAGCCTGGGAGGGCGCCAATGACTCGGTTTGGAAGACTGTTTACGCTGGCGGGCGCGGTGCTCGCTGTTTCGATCGCGAGCTACGCCGCGCCGGCATCGGCCCAGGCGACTCGCACCTGGGTTTCCGGCGTTGGCGACGACGCCAATCCCTGCAGCCGCACGGCGCCCTGCAAGACATTCGCGGGCGCCATCTCCAAGACGGCGGCCGGCGGCGAGATCGACACGCTCGATCCGGGCGGCTTCGGCTCCGTGACGATCACCAAGTCGATCACCCTGGACGGCAGTGGCGGCAGCACCGCCGGCGTTCTGGTGGGCGGCACGAACGGCTTCGTCATCAACGACGGCGGCGCTGGAACGGTGGTTGTCACCATCCGCAACATGGATCTGGAGGGCATCGGCTTCTCCAGCGGGTCGGCCGGTATCCGTGGCATCTGGTTCGTGTCCGGCGCCTCGCTGACGGTCGAGAACTCGACCATCCGCAACTTCCGGGACCCGACCAACGGCACGGGCATCATGTTCACCCCGAGCGGCGCGGGCGAGCTCTACGTCAACAACGTCACCCTGTCGGGCAACGGCAACGGCACGAGCGGTGGCGGGATCCTCATCAAGCCGACCGGGACCGGCAGCGCCAGGGCGGTCCTGTCCAACGTGCGGGCGCGCGACAACAATACCGGCTTCGGTCTCAAGCTCGACACGACCGGAAACACCGGCACGGGCATCAACGCCATGGTCACCTCCAGTGACTTCAGCGGCGGCGGCATCGGCGTCGCCGTGGTCACCCCGCCCAGCACCACCAGCGCGACCCTGATGCTGACCAACTCGACGGTCAGCCAGAACACGAACTTCGGCATCATCTCCAACGGCGCGACCGCGACCGTTCGCGTGGGCAATACCGTGGTGACCGGCAACGGCACGGGCCTGCTCGCCGGCGGCACGGGCGTGCTCAGCACCTACGGCGACAACATGGTCGACGGAAACACGACCAATGGCGTGTTCTCGCCATCCACGGCGATCACCAAGAAATAGGGCGATCTCGGACGGGGAGGGCGGGCCGGGACCGGACGGTCCCGCCCGCCCTTTTTCGTGTCCGCGATCCGCATCTCGCGCCTTGGGCTGTCGAGGTCCGGTGTGGCAAGGAGGACGGGCGGCAGGCGGAGGGTGCGATGACGGTTGAGGGGAAACTGGCGGCGAAGGCCCGCGCGGCGTTCGAACCCCTCGTGCTTCAGGCCCGCGGCGACGCACGCAAGCTGGCGGCGCTCTCGGCCCTGGCCCTGGCGAACGGCCCGGCGGACCGCGCCTACGGCCTGGCGCGGG
>DAORNX010000566.1:0-1737 GCA_035441225.1 Caulobacter sp. | reverse complement strand
GGTGACGCTCGACGTGATCTTCAACGGCTACGCCTCGGGCATGGCCGGCCAGCGCTCGGGATTTTCGGCGCGGGGCGTGATCAAGCGGTCCGAGTTCGGATCAACCTTTCTGCTCAACCCGCCGCTGGCCTTTGTCGGCGACGAGGTCGAGTTGATCCTCGAACTTGAGTTCGTCAGGAAGTAGGCTGAGGTCGAAACCCGGAGCGCCCATGACCCAGTCCCGCTATTCGACCGTCGCCATCCTGCTGCACTGGGCCATTGCCGCCCTGCTGGTCTGGGCCGTTCTTCTGGCCTGGCAGTCCGAGGACTTGAAGGGCGCGGCCAAGATCGCCGTCCTGCAGCTGCACAAGCCGATCGGCATCACCATCATGATACTGACCCTGGTCCGCATCGCCTGGCGCTTCGTCAAGCCGGCGCCGGTGATGGGCGACCACCTGAAGCCCTGGGAGCGACAGCTGGCCCGCGGCGTCCACCTGCTGTTCTACGCCCTGCTGCTCATCATCCCGCTGACCGGCTGGGCGATGGTTTCGGCCAGCGCCCTGATCCACCAGTATCCGATCAACATGTTCGGCCTGTTCAACTGGCCGGTCATGACCCCGCTGTTCGAGCTGCCCGCCGAGCTGCGGCACGCCCGCCACGAGCAGCTGGAGGACATCCACAAGCTTCTGGCCAAGGTGGTCATCTACGGCCTGATCCCGCTGCACATCCTGGGCGCGCTGAAGCACCAGTTCCTCGACAGGGACAACGAGCTGGCCAAGATGATCCCGTTCCTGGCCCGCAAGGACGTCGCCGCGTGAGACCCTTTGTCCCCGTCCTGGTCATCGCCGCCACCCTGGCCGCTCCGGCCTGGGCGGCCCCCGCGCCGGCCTGGACGGTGGACAAGGCCGCCTCGAAGGTGGCCTTCGCCTCGAGTTTCGACGGCGGCGCCTTCAGCGGATCGTTCCGGCGCTGGGATGCGGCCATCCGCTTCGATCCGGCCAACCTGGCCGGCTCGTCGGTCACCGCGACCTTCGACATGACGTCGGCCGCCACCGGCGACGCCAGCCGCGACGAGGCCCTGCCGCTGGACGACTGGTTCGCGGCCGGCCGGTTCCCGAAGGCCACCTTCACCGCGAGAACCTTCAAGGCGCTGGGCGGCGACCGCTACCAGGCTGTCGGCGATCTGACGCTGCGCGGCGTGACGAAACCGTTGACCCTGCCCTTCACCCTCGTCATCACCGGCGGCGTGGCCAGGATGAACGCCAGCGTGGGCCTGAACCGTCTGGCCTTCGGCGTGGGACAGAACGAGTGGAAGACGACCGAGGTCGTGCCGGGAACGGTGACGGTCAACATCAGCCTGACAGCGAAGCGCGCGGGATAGGCCGCGCGGCCGCGGCCCTGCGCGGCGGCGACCTCGTCATCCTGCCGACGGAGACCGTCTACGGTCTTGCCGCCAACGCCGCCGATCCGCGGGCCGTGGCGGCCGTCTACGCGGCCAAGGGCCGGCCGGCCTTCAATCCGCTGATCGCCCATGTCGCCGATCTCGAGGCTGCGCGGCGCGTCGCCGTGCTTGATGATCGCGCCGAAGCCCTTGCAGCGACTTTCTGGCCCGGCCCCCTGACGATCGTCGCGCCGGTGCGCGATGAGACCGCGGTCTGCGATCTGGCCAGGGCGGGGCTCGACACCGTGGCCGTACGGGTTCCGGGGCACCCCCTGTGCCGCGCGGTGCTGCGGGCGTTCGGCGGCCCGCTGGTGGCG
>DAORNX010000565.1:0-1738 GCA_035441225.1 Caulobacter sp. | reverse complement strand
GAACGGCCGCGCGGGCCCTGGACGCGGCTCGGCGAGCCGCTGGCGATCCTGCGGCCGGTCTCGACGCGGGAGGTGTCGACGATCCTCAGGCTGGTCAGCGCGGCGGGCGCGTCGGTGACGCCCTGGGGCGGCTGCACGGGCCTGGTCGACGGTTGCCTGGCCGACAACACCCTGGCCCTGTCGCTGGAGCGGATGGCGGCCATCGAGAGCATCGACGCCACGAGCGGGACCATGACCGTGCAGGCGGGCTGCATCCTGCAGACCGCCTGCGAGGCGGCCGAGGCGGCCGGACTGTTCCTGCCGCTGGACCTGGGCGCGCGCGGTTCGGCGACGATCGGCGGCAACATCTCTACCAACGCCGGCGGCAACCGGGTGCTGCGCTACGGCATGACCCGCGACATGGTGCTGGGTCTCGAGGTGGTGCTGGCCGACGGGACGGTAATCCCGGCCCTGCGATCGCTGATGAAGAACAACACCGGCTACGACCTGCGCCAGCTGTTCATCGGCGCGGAGGGCACGCTGGGTGTGGTGACGCGCGCGGTGCTGCGCCTGCGGCCCGCGCCGGTCAGCCAGGACACGGCCTTCGTCGGCGTCGGTTCGTTCGACGGGGTGGCGCGGCTGCTGCGGCGGCTTGAACGACGGCTGGGCGGGGCGATGTCGGCCTTCGAGGTGATGTGGGCCGACTTCCACGACCTGGTGACCAGTCCGCCGGCGCGGGGCCGGGCGCCGCTCGAGGGACGCCATCCCTTCTACGTCCTGATCGAGAGCCTCGGCGGCGACGAGGCGGCCGACGCCGCGCGTTTCGAGGCGGCCCTGACCGAAGCCCTCGAGGACGGCGACATCGACGACGCGGTCATCGCCCGGTCCGGGGCCGAACGGGCGGCCATGTGGGCCCTGCGCGACGATGTCGGCCAGACCAGCCGCGAGGGGCCGATCATCGCCTTCGACGTCAGCCTGCCGATCGCCGCGATGGAGGCCTATGTGGATGGCGTGTGCGCCGACTATGCGGGGCGCTGGCCCGAGCTCGGGCGGCCGTGGGTGTTCGGCCACCTGGGCGACGGCAACCTGCACATCCTCGTGCGCATCCCGTCCGGCGCGGGCCTGGCCGAGCGCCATGCGATCGAGGCGATGGTCTATGAGCCGCTGCAGGCGATCGGCGGATCGATCTCGGCCGAGCACGGTATCGGCCTGGCCAAGCGCGACTGGTTGCCGTTGTCGCGCGCGCCCGAGGAGATCGCACTGATGGCCCGGCTCAAGCACGCGCTCGATCCGGCGGGGGTGCTCAACCCCGGAAAAATCCTCGCGCCGCCCGCGCCCTGACCCGCAGCCGGTTGGCGCGGGCGACGAAATGTTGGATGGGGAGGCGGGGCGCGCGCCCCTACGGGAGATAACCATGAACGGCGCCGACGCCCTGATCACCACCCTCGCCGACAACGGCGTGACCGCCTGTTTCGCCAATCCCGGCACCAGCGAGATGCAGTTCGTCTCCGCGCTGGACCGCGAGCCGCGCATGCGCTCGGTGCTCTGCCTGTTCGAGGGCGTGGCGACCGGCGCGGCGGACGGCTACGGCCGGATGGCCGGCAGGCCGGCCTGCACCCTGCTGCACCTGGGCGCCGGCTACGCCAACGGCGGCGCCAACCTGCACAACGCCCGCCGCGCTGGGACGCCCGTGGTCAACGTGATCGGCGACCACGCCACCTACCACGCCAAGTACGACGCTCCGCTGCAGAGCGACATC
>DAORNX010000564.1:0-1738 GCA_035441225.1 Caulobacter sp. | reverse complement strand
AGGTTCTTCACGATCCCCTCGACCATCTTCTTGGCGTCGGCGAACAGCATCATGGTGTTGTCGCGGAAGAACAGTTCGTTCTCGACGCCCGCGTAGCCGCTCGACATGCCGCGCTTCACGAACAGCACGGTGCGCGCCTTCTCCACGTCGAGGATCGGCATGCCGTAGATGGCGCTGGTCGGGTCGGTCTTGGCGGCCGGGTTGGTCACGTCGTTGGCCCCGATGACGAAGGCCACGTCGGCGGTCGGGAACTCGGCGTTGATGTCCTCAAGCTCGAAGACCTCGTCATAGGGGACGTTGGCCTCGGCCAGCAGCACGTTCATGTGGCCCGGCATGCGGCCGGCGACGGGGTGGATGGCGTACTTCACCTCCACGCCCTCTTCCTTCAGCTTGTCGGCCATTTCGCGCAGGGCGTGCTGCGCCTGGCTGACGGCCATGCCGTAGCCGGGGACGATGATCACCTTGCTGGCGTTCTTCATGATGAAGGCGGCATCCTCGGCGCTGCCCTGCTTGACCGGACGGGTCTCGACCTTGCCGCCTGCTGCAGCGGCGGCGTCTTCACCGCCGAAGCCGCCCAGGATCACCGAGATGAAGCTGCGGTTCATCCCCTTGCACATGATGTAGCTGAGGATCGCGCCCGAGCTGCCGACCAGGGCGCCGGTGATGATCAGGGTGACGTTCTGCAGGGTGAAGCCCAGGGCCGCGGCGGCCCAGCCGCTGTAGCTGTTGAGCATCGACACCACGACCGGCATGTCGGCGCCGCCGATGGGGATGATCAGGGTCACGCCGATCAGCAGGCTGAGGGCGAAGATCGCCCAGAAGGCCCAGATGGCCGCGCCGCCGCTCATCACCAGGATGACCGTCAGCACCACGATGGCCGCGGCGATGGCCAGGTTCAGCAGGTGGCGGGCGGGCAGCAGGATCGGCGCGCCGCTCATGTTGCCGTTGAGCTTGGCGAAGGCGATCACCGAGCCGGTGAAGGTGATGGCGCCGATGGCCAGACCCACCGACAGCTCGATCAGCGACTGCAGGTGGATGCGGCCAGCCTCGGCGATGCCATAGGCGTCCGGCGTGTAGATGGCGGCCACGGCGACCAGGCAGGCGGCCATGCCGACCAGGCTGTGGAAGGCGGCGACCAGCTGCGGCATCGAGGTCATGGCCACGCGGCGGGCGATCACCGCCCCGACCCCGCCGCCGATGGCCACGCCCACGCCGATCAGCAGCAGGGTGACCGGATCGAGCTTGTTCTGGCCCCACAGCGTCAGCAGGGTCACGCCGACGGCGATGGCCATGCCGATCATGCCGTTGCGGTTGCCCGCCTGGCTGGTCTCGGGGCTCGACAGCCCCCGCAGCGCCAGAATGAACAGCACGCCCGAGACGATGTAGGCGATGGCGGCGAAGTTGGCGTTCATGATCTGATGTTCCCCAACGCGCCTAGTGGCCGCTCTTGCCCTTGGCGGGCTCTTTCTTCTTGTACATGCCCAGCATCCGCTGGGTGACGAGGAAGCCGCCGAAGATGTTCACCGCGGCGAAGGCGGCGGCCAGGGCGCCGGCGCCCTTGGAGATCCAGACGTTGCCGGGGATCGCCCCGCCGCCGGCCAGATCACCGCCCGCTCCGTGCGCGGCGGCGGCCAGCAGGGCGCCGACGATGATCACCGAGGAGATGGCGTTGGTCACGGCCATCAGCGGCGTATGCAGGGCGGGCGGCACGCGCCAGACCACATAGTAGCCGACGAAG
>DAORNX010000563.1:338-1741 GCA_035441225.1 Caulobacter sp. | reverse complement strand
CCCCGCCGCCGTTTCCATCAGGACCGCCTCCCCGCCGCCAGGCCGTCTTCCTCGCCGGGTCCGCGGGCCCGGTCAATGGCGTCGGCGCTGTCGGCCGGGCGCCTGAGCGCCCAGTAGCGGTCGAGCCGCGCCTGCAGGTCGTCATAGGCCGCGTCGAGCGCCGCCGCCTCTTCCGGCGTCAGGGGGACGGGCCTGGGGCGGGCGTCGCGAGGTTTGACCAAGGGCGTCTCCATCGGGGCGCGCGGCGGCGCCGCTTCACGGGCCGGGCCGGGTGAAGGCGGGGAAGGCGCGGCGCGCTCCGGTCTCACCCGGATGCTGGATTGTGAGCGTGTGAGAAGGGAAAGTCCGTCTCGCGCCGCGAGGTCCGTTTTCCGGGGGCCGCCGGTGGGCAGCGCCTTTAACGCTTAGCCGGCAGAAGCCTCCGGCGGGCGGGCGGCGGCGAAGCCGTCCCCGGACCGTGAGCGTAACCCCCGCTCACCTGTCCCCGCTCGAACCCCGTCCCGCCGCCGCCTCGGATCGCCTGGCCTTGGCGCCCTCCCCGTGCGGCGGGACAGGGAGCAGTATGGGGGTGGTGGGGAGGGGCGAGGGGAAGATTGTCCAGCGCGGCGGGGTTACGCGGACGGAGTTGAGGGATTTCAAAGGGTTGGACGCAGGGATCGGCGGAAGGGCCTCCGACCTTCCTGTCCTTGGCGGGCGAGGAAGGTCTTCGCCCCCGGGGCGATCGGCGTTGACTCCCGGCAGGCGGCCAGAACAAAATGGCAACATGCAAAACCCCGCCCCGGACGACCGCGACCTGGCCATGGCCATGCTGGCGCCGGGGCGGCTGTCGAAGCATGGGCGGTGAATGGCGCGGATGTTCGAGATCCTGCGCACCGCCATGCCGGGCGCCGGGGACACGCTGAAGATCGAGTGCGGCGCCTGCAAGCACCGGGCGACCTGGAGCCGCAGGCGGGCGTTCGACACCTTTGGCGAGGGGGCCGCGCCCTACGACGTGGGCAAGGGCCTGGTCTGCAGCCGCTGCCGCGAAACCCGCAACCTCAGGGTCTGGGTTTGACGCCCCCCGGGCGCGGTCCTAGCCTTTCGCCATGTGCAACGCCTACAATCTGAAGACCCGCCTTCACAGCGTCGGCGAGGCCCTGCGCGGCCAGCTGGGCCTCGATCTGGCGCTGCCAGGGGGGATCACGGCCGAGACCTCCAACCTGCCCGTTCCGGAGGCCGTCTATCCGAAGAAGGACGGGCTGTTCCTGCGGCGCGCCTTCGACGCCGGCAGCAGCGGCCTGGAGCCGGTGATCGGCCGCTGGGGGCTGGTGCCGTTCAATCACAGGGGCCCGCTCAAGGCGGTCAAGTTCCCCTGCAACAACGCCCGCTCCGAGACCATGGCCGGCAAATGGCCGTTCAAGGAG
>DAORNX010000563.1:0-268 GCA_035441225.1 Caulobacter sp. | reverse complement strand
CCCGCCACAGCATCACCGCCGCCGACGGCGGCCTGCTGTTCGCGGCCGGCCTGTGGGAGGACAGCACGCCCGATGAGGGGCCGCTGGTCAGCTACACCATGGTCATGGCCGCCACCGCCCCAGGCGACGACATGGCCCCGTTCCACGACCGCCAGCCGGTGCTGCTCGACGCCGGCCGCGCCGCGACCTGGCTCGACCTGACCGCGGACTACGCGCCGATCCTGCGCGCGTTGCCGCCGAGGACGCTGGCGTTCGACCCGCCGGAGCC
>DAORNX010000562.1:0-1743 GCA_035441225.1 Caulobacter sp. | reverse complement strand
GCCCGCTGGGCGGCAGTGGCCTTGACCCGCGGGACCGGGGCCGCCGGCGCGGCGGTCATCGGCGCGTCGCCCGGCGAGGCCGGTGTCGCCGCCATGGCCGGAACACCGGCGAGGGTCAGAATGGTTGCGGCGAGGGCCGGCATGCGACACATGAAAGGCGAGCCTCTGGCGACGTCTGGCTCGCAGCCTCGCCGGTCCGGCTCAAGGAATCGTTAAGCATAAATCGGCGCCCCATGACCGAAGTCCTGCTCACCGCCCCCGAGGGCGAGACCATTCCCGTCGCCGTCGTCGCCGAGGGCGACCTCGCCGGCCTGTCGCCGTTCGAACAGGGACTGGCCGCGACCGCCCAGTTCAAGGGCAAGGCCGGCCAGGTCCTGGCCGCGCCGGGCCCGGAGGGCAGGACCGCCAGGGTGCTGTTCGGCCTGGGCGATCCGGGCAAGGCCGAAGCCATGGTGTTCCGGGGGCTGGCCGCGCGGCTGACCGCCGGCGACTACCGGCTGGAGGGGCTGCCCGCCGGTCTCGACCCGACCCAGGTCGCCACCGCCTTCGCCCTCGGGAGCTACCGTTTCGACCGCTATCGCAAGACGCGCGACGGCCAGCCCCGGCTGGTCGCGCCCGACGGGACCGATGTCGCCGAGGCGCGCGAGATCGCCCATGCCTGCGCCCTGGCCCGCGACATGGTCAACACCCCGGCCAACGACATGGGGCCGCTGCAGATCGAGACCATCGCGCGCGAGATCGCCGCGCGGCATGGCGCGACGATCTCCGTTCTCACCGGCGACGCCCTGCTCGAGCAGAACTACCCCTCCGTTCACGCCGTCGGCCGGGCGGCCGATCCCGCCCGCGCCCCGCGCATCATTGAGCTGGGCTGGGGCCGCCCCGGCCATCCGCTGGTGGCGCTGGTCGGCAAGGGCGTGGTGTTCGACACCGGCGGCCTGGACATCAAGCCGTCCTCCGGCATGCGGCTGATGAAGAAGGACATGGGCGGCGCCGCCCACGTGCTGGCCCTGGCCCGGATGATCATGGCCGCCGAGCTTCCGGTGCGGCTGGCCGTGCTGGTTCCGGCGGTGGAGAACGCGATCAGTGGCGACGCCATGCGGCCCGGCGACGTGCTGGCCACGCGCAAGGGCCTCACCGTCGAGGTCGGCAACACCGACGCCGAGGGCCGGCTGATCCTGTCGGACGCCCTGACCCGCGCGGCCGAACTGGAGCCGGCCCTGACCATCGACATGGCCACCCTGACCGGCGCCGCCCGTGTCGCCCTGGGGCCGCAGGTGATTCCGTTCTTCACCGACGACGAGGACCTGGCCGGCGAGATCGGCGCCGCCTCGCGCGCGGTGGCCGACCCGCTCTGGCGGCTGCCCCTGTGGCCCGGTTACGAAGAGGCGCTGGACGGGGATGTGGCCGACCTGAAGAACGATCCCGACGGCTGGGCCCAGGCCGGCGCGGTGACCGCGGCCCTGTTCCTCAAGCGGTTCGCGCCGACGGGCCCGTGGGTCCACCTCGACATCTTCGCCTGGAACCCGAAGGGCCGGCCCGGCTATCCGGTCGGCGGCGAGGCCCAGGCCGTTCGCGCGCTGTTCGCCATGATCAGGGCCCGGTTCCGGTAGGCGCGCCGTCGTTGCAAGGCATGAAAAAGGCCGCGTCGGTGAGCCGCCGCGGCCTTCTGGTCATCGGTCCGGGCCGGGACCTACTTCGCCGGCGGCGTCGCGGGCGCGGCTGCCGGGGTCTCTCCGGCGGTCG
>DAORNX010000561.1:0-1743 GCA_035441225.1 Caulobacter sp. | reverse complement strand
TGATCTGCTCGTCGAACCAGTCGAAGTCGCCGCCGGCGCAGAAGGCGCGGTTCTCGCCGGTCAGCACGATCAGGTCGCTGTCGTCGTCATGCTGCAGGTCGACGAACAGCTCGGCCAGCTCGTCGTGCATGCGGGCGTCGACGGCGTTCACCGCGTTGCCGCTGAAGCTGCAGACCAGGATCCTGCCGTCGCGGCGGAAGGTGAAGCGCTGGTAGTCCTCGAACTTCATCAGGCGGGATCCTCCCAAGACGGATCTGGGCTGACGCGTACCAGCCGGCGGCCGAAATTCTCGCCGCGGAACAGGCCGCAGAAGGCCTCGGCCGCGCGCTCCAGGCCGTCGAACTCCTCGATGGCGAACTTCAGCGAGCCGTCGGCGATCCAGTCGGCCATCTGGCTCTGGGCGGCGGCGAACTGGCGGATGTCGTCGAACACCACCAGCCCCTCCATGCGCACCCGGTGGGTGATGAAGACGTCGGTGTGCTTGAGGCCGTACCGCTGCTCGACCGGAACATTGTAGTCGGCCACCTGGCCCGAGACGACGACCCGCCCGCGCAGCTTCATCAGCGGCAGGACGCGATCGACCATTTCATTGCCGACGTTGTCGAACAGCACGTCGACCCCTTCCGGACAGGCCGCCTTGATGGCGGCGGTCAGGTCCGGCTCGGCCTTGTAGTCGATGACCGCATCGAAGCGGGCCTCGTCCTGCAGCCAGGCGCACTTCCGGGGCCCGCCGGCGACGCCGACGACGCGCAGGCCGAGCTTCTTGCCGATCTGGCCGGCCGTTGCGCCGACCGGGCCGGCGGCGGAGGTGACCAGCAGGGTCTCGCCTTCCTTCGCCTGGCCCACGCGGTTGAGACCGAACCAGGCGGTCAGGCCCGGCACCCCGAGGACGCCGATCCAGCAGCCCAGCGGCACGCGGCGGTCGGTGATCTTCTGGATGAAGCCCCTGCCGTCCGACACGAAATGCTCCCGCCAGCCGCCGCCGGCCGCGATCAGGTCGCCGACGGCGAAGTTGGGGTGTCTGCTCTCGATGACCTGCGCCACGCAGAAGCCGTCCATCGGCTCGCCGATCTTCATCGCCCCGGCGTAGCTGTCGCCGCCGGACAGGCGCGAGCGCGTGCCGGGGTCGACCGAGCCGAGGATCACGCGGGAGAGGAACTTCCCGTCGGCCAGTTCGCCGAGCGGCGTCTCTTCGAGCCGGAAGTCGTCGGGCGTCGGCGCCCCCTCGACATGGCGCGCCAGCACCCAGCGGCGGGTTGTTCCGGGCATCGTTCCTCCTGCGCCGGGTCGGCCCGGTCTGGCGAAGACTTTAGGCGGATCATGTGGCGGGGGGGAAGCCATCCTCCGGGGTCACAATTCCGCCGCGGCGCGTAATCGACTATGCACCTCGTATGCGCCGCCTGAGCCTGATCACAGCCCTGAGCCTTCTTCTCGCCGGGCCGTCCCTGGCGCAGGAGGGCGATCGCCCCGATTCGCGCCAGGACCGCGGCGAGACCCAGGTCCGGCCGAACCTGCGCGACGCCGTCACCGCCCCGCTCGACGACCTGAATCTCAAGCACACGGCCATTCCCGACGTGCTGAAGCGCGCGGTCGCCGGCCCCTATGACATGGATGGCCTGACCCGCTGCGAAGCCATCGCCAACGAGATCGGCCGGCTGGACGAGGCGCTGGGGCCGGATCTCGACGAGCCGCCGCCGCCCGACACGCGCACCCGGGGCCAGAAACTGAAGCAGGCGGCCGGGG
>DAORNX010000560.1:1476-1745 GCA_035441225.1 Caulobacter sp. | reverse complement strand
GCGCCGCCGGCCATCCTCGCCAGCCGGGCGGCCTGCTCGGGGGTGAGGTCGCTGCGGGCGGTCAGGAAGGCGGTGGTCAGGGCCTCGCCGGGCGCGGTGAAACCCAGCCGGCGGCAACGGGACCGGATCGTCGGCAGCAGCCGTCCCGGCGCGTGGCTGACCAGCAAGATGACCCCGCGCGGCGGCGGCTCCTCCAGGGTCTTGAGAATGGCGTTGGCGGAATTGACGTTCAGGTCGTCGGCCGCGTCGATGATCGCCGCCCGGTAGGG
>DAORNX010000560.1:0-1456 GCA_035441225.1 Caulobacter sp. | reverse complement strand
ATTCCGGCAACCGGCGGGCCTCGTCCACCGGGATGACCTTGCGCAGCTTGCCATCCTCGCCGAGCCGCTCGAGGACCATCAGGTCCGGGTGGGAGCGGGCCGACACCTGGCGGACCACCGGGTCCGAGGCCAGCGACCCCAGCAGGCCGTTGGCCGGATCGGGGCGGGCGCCGAGCAGTCTGCGGGCGGCGCGAAAGGCGAAGGTGGCCTTGCCGACGCCCTCCGGCCCGGTGAGCAGCCAGGCGTGGTGCAGCCGGCCCCGGTCGAGCGCGTCGAGAAACGCGCGCTCCTGGACCTCTGCCCCCTCGAGCGCGAAGGCGTCGCGCGGATGGACGGGCCCGTCGGTCATCGGCCCAGCCGGTCCATGACCGTGTTCCAGACCAGATCGGCGACCTGGTCCTCGGTTCCGGAGGCGTCGATCACCACGCAGCGCTCAGGCTCGGCGCGGGCGATGCCCAGATAGGCCTCGCGCAGGCGCGTGTGAAACGCGAAGTCCTTGGTCTCGAAGCGCACCTCGAACATGTCGCGCCCGAACGCGCGCTCCAGGCCGATCTCAGGCGGCAGGTCGAACACCAGGGTCAGGTCGGGACAGTTGTCGCCCACCACCGCCCGTTCCACGGTTGCGATGAACTCGGCCGGCACGCCGCCGCCGGCTCCCTGGTAGGCGCGGGTCGAGTCGGCGAACCGGTCGCAGACCACCCAGTCGCCCGCGTCGAGCGCGGGGACGATGGTCCGTTCGAGATGGTCGCGCCGGGCGGCGTTCATCATCAGGGTTTCCGACAGCGGCGACCAGCGGTCGGCGCGCCCCTCGACCAGCAGGCTGCGCAGCGCTTCGGCCCCGTCGGATCCGCCCGGTTCGCGCGTGCGAATCGCCGTCCGGCCCTCGGCCAGCAGCCGGGCCGTCAGGATGCGGGACTGGGTGGATTTCCCGGTCCCCTCCCCGCCTTCGAAGGTGATGAATTTTCCGCGCGACACGGCTCCTCCATCGGACGGAACGGCGTCGATGTCCAGAATGGCCGGACGCGGAACTGTGGACTATCGCAGGGCCGGCGCCGCGCCCAGATAGCGCACCCGCACCCGGGCGACGCCCTTGCCCGCGATGCCCAGCTGTTCGGCGGCGGCGCGCGACAGATCGATGATCCGCCCCTGGACGAACGGCCCCCGGTCGTTGACCCGAACGCGGATCTTGCGGCCGGTATCCAGGTCGGTGACCTCGACGATGCAGGGCAATGGCAGCGTCTTGTGGGCGGCCGACGGGCGGGTCATGTCGAACGGCTCGCCGTTGGCCGTGCTGCGGTTGTGGAACTGGGCGCCGTACCAGCTGGCGAGACCCTTCTCGTCGTAGTTGGGATCGTAGCGCGGCGTGTACCAGACGCCGCGCACCTGGTAGGGCCGCATGGTCGCGGGGGTCCGACCGCCGGGCGCGGCCGTGGGCCCCGGTCCCGAGGGCGAAGGG
>DAORNX010000559.1:0-1754 GCA_035441225.1 Caulobacter sp. | reverse complement strand
TCAGCGCGCATTCCCACTCCAGCACCGCCCAGCCGCGATAGCCGTACTGGGCGAATTTGGAGAATATGGCCTTGAAGTCGATCTGGCCGTCGCCCAGGGAGCGGAACCGCCCGGCCCGCTCCTTCCACGGCGCGTAGCCGCTGTAGACCCCCTGCCGCCCGGTCGGCCGGAACTCGGCGTCCTTGACGTGAAACATCCGGATCCGCTCGTGGTAGAGGTCGATGTATTCGAGATAGTCCAGCTGCTGCAGCAGGAAGTGGCTCGGATCGTAGAGCAGGCAGGCGCGGGGATGGTGATCCACGCGGTCCCAGAACATCTCCACCGTCGTGCCGTCGAACAGGTCCTCGCTCGGATGAATCTCGTAGCAGAGATCGACGCCGACCTCGTCGAAGGCGTCGAGGATCGGCCGCCAGCGCCGGGCCAGCTCGTCGAAGGCTTCCTCGATCAGCCCGGCGGGCCGCTGCGGATAGGGATAGAGGTAGGGCCAGGCGAGCGAGCCCGAGAAGGTGACATGGGCCTCCAGCCCCATCCGCCGCGACGCCTTCGCGCCCAGCAGCACCTGCTCGACCGCCCAGGCCTGTCGCGCCGCCGGATTGCCGCGCACCCGGGCCGGCGCCGCGCCGTCGAACATCTCGTCGTAGGCCGGATGGACCGCGACCATCTGGCCCTGGGTGTGGGTCGACAGCTCGGAGACCTCCAGCCCGGCCGCGGCCAAAACGCCCTTCACCTCGTCACAGTAGGCGTCGCTCTCGGCGGCCAGCTTCAGGTCGAACAGCCGTCGGTCCCAGGTGGGAATCTGCACGCCCTTGTAGCCAAGGTCGCCGGCCCAGCGCGCGATGGCCTCGAGGCTGTTGAACGGCGCCGCGTCACCCGCGAATTGCGCCAGGAAAATAGCCGGCCCCTTCATGCGTCCTCCCTCGATGGGCCGCCTGCATCGGGCGGCCCCTTCCTTGTCGCCGCGAAGGCTAGCATGGGCCAGACCATTGGCGAGCGGGCTAACCGTCGTAGCGCCGGTTGAGCTTGCGCATGCCGCCGATCCAGCGGCCGTAGTCGGCGGTCTTGTTGCGCATGTAATCCAGCACCTGCGGGTGCGGCAGGATCAGGAACTCCTCCGCCGCGATCGAGCGGACGACCATCTCGGCGAGAGTCTCCGGCTCCATCATGCCGTCGACGCTGGCCACGCCGTCGGGATTGCCGGCGGTCATCGCCGTGCGCACCGCCTGGGGACAGAGCACGGAGACCTTGATGCCCTGGTCGCCGTGCGTGATGGCCAGCCATTCGGCGAGGCCCACGGCCGCGTGCTTGGTCACAGCGTAGGGCGCCGAGCCGATCTGGGTCAGCAGGCCGGCGGCCGAGGCGGTGTTGAGCAGGTAGCCGCCGCCGCGGGCCGCCATCAGCGGGACCAGATGCCGGGCGGCCCAGACATGGGCCATGACGTTGATGTCCCAGATCCGCTGCCAGTCGTCGTTGGAGGCCTCCGCCCCGCCCGCGACTCCGATCCCGGCGTTGGAGCAGAACAGGTCGATCGGGCCGTGGTCGGTCTCGACCGTCGCGATCAGACCCTGGATGTCGGTCTCGCGGCTGACGTCGACCCGGAACGCCAGGCCGCCGACGGCCTCGGCCGTGGCCCTGGCGCCCGCCTCGTCGCGGTCGGCGCAGACGATCAGCTTCGGACCCTCGGCGGCGAAGCGATGCGCCATGGCCCGGCCGATGCCGCTGGCGGCGCCGGTGATGACGATGATGCGGTCCTTGAG
>DAORNX010000558.1:0-1756 GCA_035441225.1 Caulobacter sp. | reverse complement strand
GAAAGGTGACCACCGTGGTCCGGACGTGGCGATCGGCAAGTTCCGTCGCCAGCCGTTCGAGCGCCTGTTCCGCCCCGCCGATCTCGGGCCGGAACCGCAGGATGATCATCAGGACCGATATGGATGGCCCGTCGAGGGCGGCGGCCCGGTCGCGGCCGGAAACGGGGACCCCGGTCAGGCGCGGATGCCCGGGCTGGCGGGACCTCCCGCCATGGTCTCGCCAGGGGCGCCCGGATCGCGATGACAGCCCGGCGGCCCGTCCCGGCTGGGCGCAGGAGGGGTCATGCGGCCCCGTCCCATTGGGCCGTCATCGACGCCAGGACCGCCATCGGCACCGGTCCCGAGGTCAGGACCCGCTCATGGAACCGGCGAATGTCAAAGGCGGGGCCCAGCCGCGTCCTCGCGGCCTCCCGGGCCGCGACGATGGCGTTCGCGCCGACCTTGAAGCTGCAGGCCTGGCCCGGATAGACGCAGTAGCGGTCGATTTCCCGGCCCGCCGACTCGGCCGGTTCGCCGATCCTGTCCACCATCCACGCCACCGCCTGGGCCCGCTCCCAGCGCCGGAAGTGAAGGCCCGTGTCGACGACGATCCTGGCCGCGCGGAACAGTTGCGACTGCAGGTAGCCGATGCGGGCGAACGGGTCGTCCTCGAACACCTCCAGCTCATCCGCCACCTGCTGCGCATACAGGGCCCACCCCTCGCTGTAGGCGGAAAACACCGCCATCCGGCGAAACAGCGGCAGGGCGCCCGCCTGGCGCAGCACGCCGGCCTGGAAGTGGTGGCCGGGTACGCCTTCATGGTGCGCGAGCGTGGGCAGCCGCCACAGGGGATGCTCGGCGACGCTCGAGAGGTTCAGTCTGAAAACTCCGGGCTCGCCGGGAGCCCCCTCCTGGTAGAAGGCGCCGGGCGATCCCTGTTCGATGGTTTGCGGGACGCGTTCGACGATCACCGGCTCGACCCCGGTCGTCAGGAAGGCCGAGGGCAGCCTGGCGGACACCCGTTCCAGCGCCTGCCGCGCCGTCGCCAGCAGCCGGTCGCGGCCTGCGTCGTCGTCGGTCGCCAGGAAGCGGACGTCGCTGTTCATCGCCCGGATGCGCGCCCCGACCGATCCCTGCGTCAGGCCCTGGGCGGCCAGGCTCTGGTCGATGCGGGCCAGCAGGTCCTCGACCTGCGCCAGTCCCGCCTCGTGCAACCGGGCGGGAGAGTCGTCGACCGTGGTGTTCGCGCGCAGGGCCGCGGCGTAGTAGGCCTCGCCGTCCGGAAGCCGCCAGACGCCGGCCGTGTCCACCGCCCTGGACCTCAGGGCGTCCAGCGCGTCGATCTGGCGCGACAGGGCCGGTGCGATGACCTCCCTGAACGTCAATTCCGCCGAAGGCAGGATATCGCCCAGGCCGTTTTGCGCGGCGCGGGCCGCCGCCGGCGCGATCAGCGGAGAGGCGCCCGGCGACCCGTCCCGCAGGGCGGCGATCTGCGCCAGGGTCCGGTCGATGACAAAGCGGGGCGGGACAATCCCGCGTGCGGCGTCATCCCCGATCCGGCCTGTTTCGGAATCCAGGACCCCGGCCAGGCCCGCCAGGCGCTCATGCCAGGCCGCCACATCGGCCGGCCCGTCCAGCGGGTGCTGGCCGGCGATGAAGTCCGGCAGCCAGTAGTAGGCGCCGTTCATCTGGCTGACGACATAGGGGCTGGGCCGCAGTTCGAGATCGACGTAGCCGTAGTGGCTCAGCACATCCGCGAGCGTGCCCTGGACGAACC
>DAORNX010000557.1:0-1762 GCA_035441225.1 Caulobacter sp. | reverse complement strand
TTCAGAGAGGGCGCACTGTTGGACGGTTCCAGCGCCGGGGCGCTGTTGCTGGGTTTCCAGCCCCAGACGCTGACCGCCCTGTTCGGCGGCTGGACCGTCGGCCACGCCTCGGCCAGCGACGCCACCATCCTGGCGGCCCTGACCACCTATGTCGCCCTGCAGGCGGCGGTGTTCGTCCTCGCCGCCCTGATCGTGGCCGTACCGCCCGTGCGCCGGGCCCTGACCCCGGCCAGCCTGAAGGCCGAGCGCGTGCACCGCGCGGCCATGGAGCAGTTTCTCAGCCACGGCCTGCACGCCACCCGCGACCGCACCGGCGTGCTGCTGTTCGCCTCGCTGGCCGAGCGGCGGGCGGAGGTGGTGGCCGACGAGGGCATCTACAAGGTCACCGACCCGGCGGTGTGGGACGAGGTGGTCGCCCTGCTGATCGGCGGCCTCAAGAAGCGCAAGGCGGCCGACGGCTTCGTCGCCGCCGTGGAGCTGTCTGGCCGCATCCTCGCGGCGCATGTGCCGCCGGGCGCCGACAATCCCAACGAGCTGCCCGACCGGCTGGTGGAGCTGCCGGGTCCGGGCAAGAACTAGCGTCGTGGCCCTCGGCCGGGCACTGGCGGCGATAGCCGCGCTGGCGCTTCTATGCTTCGGAACGCTTGCTCAGGCAGCCCCCGCGATGCCGGCGCTCAACGGCAGGCGAGTGGCCGATGAGGCCGGGATTCTCTCACCGTCTTCGGAAGCTGCTCTGACCCGGAAGCTGGCGGATCTTGAAACCGCAACAGGGCGGGAATTCGCCATCGCCACGCTGCCTTCCCTGCAGGGCTATTCCATCGAGGACTTTGGCTATCGCCTGGGCCGTACGTGGGGTGTCGGATCGGGGCAACGCGACGATGGCCTCCTGCTGATTGTCGCTCCGAAGGAACGAAAGGTTCGCATCGAGGTGGGCTACGGCCTGGAGGGTGTGATGACCGACGCTCTGGCCGGGCTCATCATTCGGGTGACCATTCTGCCGAAGTTCCGCGACGGTGACCTTGAAGGCGGGATTGTCGCGGGCGCCGACGCCATCATCAATCAGCTCAAGCTCCCCGATGAAGATGCGACGGCCATTGCACGCAAGGCCCATCGAGAGGCCGACAATGACGACTGGTGGGTTCGACCGCTGCTCAAGTTCGCCATCGTAATGTTCGCCACGGTGATCATCCCGCTTTTCTGGTCAATCTTCTCCGGCCTGTTCCAAGCCCCCTGGGACCGTGGCCCCCGGGAGATTCGGCGACGTTCGCGAGGGCTGGTGGACTGGAGCGCCGGGAGCTACGGCGGTGGTGATACATCCGGTGGCGGCTACTTCGGCGGCGGCGGGTCCTTTGGCGGCGGCGGCGCTTCAGGGAGTTGGTGAGCTCTTGATCCCCTGGGAACATCTGGCCACGGCTGTCGTGCCCGGCGACGGCGGCGAGCTGCGTCTGATGCGGCGCGGAACCGAATATTCGATCATGGCCGGGTCGATCGAGCTGATGAACAGCCGGCTGAGCGGCTCTGAAGAGGCGCTGGCCACGCTGGCCCATGAGCGACTGGCCGGCGTCGCCGCGCCGCGCGTGCTGATCGGCGGGCTGGGCATGGGTTTCACCCTGCGCGCGGCGCTCGGCGTCTTCGGGCCGGGGGCGAGGATCGTCGTGGCCGAGCTGGTCCCGGCGGTGATCGCCTGGGCCAGAGGGCCGCTGGCCGGCCTCTACGGCGACAGCCTGGCCGCCGGCTGGGCGGACTGGTCGTGGGACACCAC
>DAORNX010000556.1:0-1764 GCA_035441225.1 Caulobacter sp. | reverse complement strand
CGCGGCTACATCTACCTGCCGCTGCTGAACTACACCGAGTTCAACTTCGACCACATCCACGCGATGATGCAGGATCCGAACACGGTGCTCAGCCTGTCCGACGGCGGCGCCCATTGCGGCGTGATCTGCGACGCCAGCTTCCCGACCTACATGCTGACCCACTGGGTGCGCGATCGCAAACGCGGCCCGAGGCTGCCGCTGGAGAAGGTGGTGTCGATGCAGACGCGCGACACCGCCCGTCTCTATGGCCTGAACGACCGGGGCGTGCTGGCCGTCGGCATGAAGGCCGACCTCAATGTCATCGACTTCGACCGGCTGGCCATCCGGGCGCCCGAGATGGTCTTCGACCTGCCCGCCGATGGCCGTCGCATGATCCAGCGCGCGGACGGCTATGTGGCGACCATCGTCAGCGGCGTGGTGACCTGGGAAAACGGCGCGGCCACCGGCGCCATGCCCGGCAAGCTGATCCGCGGCGGCCGCCAGTCCGCCGTGGCCCTGGCCGCCGAGTGACTCCGTCTGTTCCCCTCCACCTCCAGTCCAAACCGAGACCCACCCATGAAAGTCGCCGCCGTCAAAGCCCCGGGCGGGCTACAGAACATCGTCATCGAGGAGCGTGACCGGCCGGCGCCGGGCCCCGGCGAGATCCTCGTGCGGGTTCGCGCCAGCTCCCTGAACTTCCATGATTTCGCCGTCGTCGCGGGCATGATCCGGGTGCCGGACGGCCGTATTCCGATGTCCGACGGCGCCGGCGAGGTGGTTGAGGTCGGGCCGGGAACCCGGCTGTTCAAGGTCGGCGACCAGGTGCTGTCGACCTTCTTCCCCAACTGGCCGGCCGGCGGCCCGAGCCTGCCGCGCCTGCTCGGCGTGCCCGGCGACAGCGCCGAGGGTTTCGCGGCCGAGTATGTGGCCATGCCCGAGACGGCCTTCACCCGAATCCCTCACGGCTGGACCCCCGCCCAGGCCGCCACCCTGCCCTGCGCGGCCCTGACCGCCTGGCGGGCCCTGATGGTCGAGGCGCGCATCAAGCCCGGCGATATTGTCCTGACCCAGGGCACCGGCGGGGTGTCGATCTTCGCGCTGCAACTGGCCAAGGCGGCCGGCGCGACGGTGATCTCGACCTCGTCCTCGCCGGAAAAGCTTGCCCGGCTGAAGGCGCTCGGGGCTGACCATCTGATCAACTACAAGGAACAGACCGACTGGGGCGCGGCCGCCATGGCCCTGACCGGCGGGCGCGGAGTCGACGCGGTGGTCGAGATCGGCGGGCCGGGCACCATGGGCCAGTCGATCCAGGCCTGCCGCATCGGCGGCCACATCTCCCTGATCGGCGTTCTGACCGGCGTGTCGGGCGAGATCCCGACCGCGCTGGCGATGTCCAAGAACGTCTGCATCCAGGGCATCACCGTGGGCTCGCGCCAGGACCAGGAAGACATGATCGAGGCTATCGAGGCCAGTGGCCTGGCCCCGGTGATCGACTCGACCTTCCCGCTCGACCAGATTGCGGCGGCCTTCGCCCATCAGATGTCGCAGACACACTTCGGCAAGATCTGCCTCGAGTTCTGATCGCGAGCCGACGCCGGACGGCGACGCCCACGGGCGGCTGGCCGCCCGGCGCGTCCGCCCTATCTGGGTGGGAAAGATGTCCTGGGGGGACTCATGAAGCGCATCGCGGGGCTCTTGGCCGCATTCGTCCTGTCGGCCTGCGCCAGCACCTCGCAGCCGCCGGCCGCGCCTCCGACGCCCGCCCCGGCCACGGAGCGAGTCCTC
>DAORNX010000555.1:0-1772 GCA_035441225.1 Caulobacter sp. | reverse complement strand
GTCAATTTCCGGTTTCGGCCGAAGGCCTTCCGCGCCCTGACGCCGCGCGATGCGGAGGTCGACGCGTGACTGTCCGCCTGGCCCACCTGTCGGATATTCACTTCGGCGGCGAGAACGCGGCGGCGGTCGGCGGCGCGGCGGCCTGGATCGCCGAGCACCGGCCCGACCTGGCGGTGATCACCGGCGACGTCACCCGCCAGGGCGACGAGCGCGAGTTCGCCGCCGCCCGTGCCTGGATCAACAGCCTCGCGGCGGAGGCGCTGGTCCTGCCGGGCAACCACGACACGCCCTACTTCAGCCTGCCCAAGCGGCTGTTCGCGCCATGGCGGCGGTACGAGCGGCATTTCGGCCCGCTGGAACGGACGGGCCTTCATCGTCGCGGCCTGGCCATCGCCTCGATCAACACCGCCCGCGGCGCACAGCTGCGCGCCAACTGGTCGAAGGGCGCGATCTCGGCGCGGCAGGTGGATCACGCGATCGACGCCCTGGCGGCGGCGGAGCCCGGGGCGCTGAAAGTCGTCGCCTGCCACCATCCGCTGGTGGAGATGATCGGCGGGCCGATGAGCGGCCTGGTCCATGGCGGCCACGACGCGGCCCTGGCCTTTTCCGCGGCGCGGGTCGACCTGGTGCTGACGGGCCATGTGCACGCGCCGTTCGCCCTGCCCTATCCGGGCGGCGACGGCCGCACCTGGGCGGTCGGGGCCAGCACCCTGTCGATCCGCGAGCGTGGCGCCCCGATCGGCTTCAACTGCATCGAGGTCGAGGCGGCCTGCGTGCGCGTCACCGCCCTGGCCTGGCGCGGCTCGCACTTCGAACCCTGGCGGACCTGGACGATTGACCGGCGGCCGACGGGCTGAACCGCAAATGAAAACGGCGGCGGGATCGCCCCGCCGCCGTCGTCATCGTCCGGCCAGCGCCGTCGTCAGGGCGCCCGGCCCCGGACCAGGTGCATCACGGCCGAAACCAGGAACAGCACCAGGAAGATGAAGAACAGGATCTTGGCGATATCGACGGCCGTGCCGGCAAGTCCGCCAAAGCCAAGGAACGCGGCGATCAGCGCCACGACCAGAAAAATGAGCGCCCATCTGAGCATGCTGCGTCTCTCCATTCACGATCAGGCGGTATTGGACAGCCCGTGTTCTCTCAACGCATCGCGTGGCGCGCCGTTCCACCTGCCTCTACAGGCTCCGGATATCGCCAGGCCTGGCCGCGCCCGCGGGCCGCCGCGAACTGGCTGTCGGCCAGCCGCCAGTTGAGCAGACCGTCGAACCAGGCCTCGAGGAACCCCTTCCGGTCGTTCTGGTGGTCGAGATAGTAGGCGTGCTCCCACAGGTCGCAGACGGTCAGCGGCACGGCGCCGTCCAGCGTCAGGGGGTTGGCGGCGTCGTGGGTGGCGAGGACCCGCAGCCGGTCGCCCTCGGCCAGCAGCCAGACCCAGCCCGACCCGAAATGCTCGGCGCCGGCCTTGACGAAGGCGGTCTTCAGCCCGGCCCGGTCGCCGAACGCGGTGGCGATGGCCGCGGCCAGGTCGTTCCCCGGCGCGCCGCCGTCGGGGCTCATGGCGTCCCAGAACAGACCGTGGTTCCAGGCCTGGGCGGCGTTGTTGAACAGCCTGGCGGCGGCCGGGTCGCCGGCGGCGTCGCGCACCACCGATTCAAGGCTGTCCGGATGGCCGCCGCGGGCCTCGACGAGCCCTCCCCGGGGTTGTCCGGATCTAACGCGGCGGCATGCGGATCGCGCCGTCGAGCCGGACGGTCTCGCCGTTGAAGTAG
>DAORNX010000554.1:0-1787 GCA_035441225.1 Caulobacter sp. | reverse complement strand
GGACCGGACGGCGGCGCCCGCCCGAGTCTGCTCCTGGCGTTGCTGTTCGCCTTTCTCGGCGGAGTGATCCTCAACCTGATGCCCTGCGTGTTCCCGATCCTGTCGATGAAGGCGACCGCGTTGGCCGGGCACGCCCACGAGGCCAAGGCGGCGCGGCACCAGGGCCTGGCCTATCTCGCGGGCGTGCTGGCGACCTTCCTGGCCCTGGCCGGGACCCTGATCGCGCTCAAGGCCGCCGGCGCCGCCGTCGGCTGGGGCTTCCAGCTGCAGTCGCCCGTGGCGGTGGCCGTGCTGGCGGTGCTGATGCTGCTGGTGGCCCTGAATCTGTCAGGGGTGTTCGAGATCGGCACGTCATTGCAGGGTGTCGGCGGACGACTGGCCGACAACAGCCGCGGCCTGCTGGGCAGCTTCCTGACCGGCGTGCTGGCGGTCGTGGTGGCGGCCCCCTGCACCGCGCCCTTCATGGGGCCGGCGATGGGCTTCGCCCTGACCCAGAGCCCGCTGGTGTCGCTGGCGGTGTTCGCCTTCCTCGGCCTTGGGCTCGCGGCGCCGTTCGTCGCCCTGTCGTTCGCGCCGGCCCTGTTGCGGCTGATGCCCCGTCCCGGTCCGTGGATGGAGACGCTGCGCAATGTCCTGGCCTTCCCGATGTACGGCACGGCGGCCTGGCTGACCTGGGTGCTGGCGCAGCAGACCGGATCGCTGGGCCTCGGGATGGGTCTCGCCGCGGCGGTCATGGCGGCGTTCGCCGCCTGGCTGTTCGGGCGGTCCCAGCGACGCGAGAAGGCCCCGCTGCAGCGCGGCCTGTCGATCCTCGCCCTGCTCGCCGCGGCGGGCCTGATCTACGGCCTGGCCATCGCCCCGCGCGCAACCGTCGCCCTGACCGAGGCGGCCCCGCAGACCAGGGCCGACCTGCCATCGGAGCCCTGGTCGCCCGAGCGGGTCACGGCCCTGCGCGCCGAGGGCCGACCGGTGTTCGTCAACTTCACCGCCGCCTGGTGCGTCACCTGCCAGGTCAATGACGCGGCGGCCATTTCCAGACCGGCCGTGGCCGAGGCCTTCAAGACCGCCGGCGCGGTCTATCTGGTGGCCGACTGGACCAACCGGGACGCGACCATCGCCGCGGCGCTGGCCGAGCACGGCCGCGCCGGGGTGCCGCTGTATCTGGTCTATGGCGCGGACGGCGCGCCGCCGACGGTGCTGCCGCAACTGCTGACCGAGGGGATGGTCGTCCAGGCCATCGCCAAAGGGGCGAAGCGTTAGGGGCGGGAACGCCCGCCCGACCCTTCGGCTTTCGTCATCGTCGGACTTGTTCCGACGATGACGGGAAGGGGTGGCGCGCTATGTCCCGCTGGTGGCCGTCGGCGGGGTGGTGATGACCTCGACGTTGTCGCGCAGCAGCCAGAACATCTCCTTCAGGGCCATGTCGCGGCTGCGCTGGTCGGCGGCGGTTTCGACTTCCTTGAGCCGCACCGGCAGGTCCTGCGAGATGCCACGCAGGATGCACTTCAGGTCGCCGTCGGTGCCGCGTTTGGCCAGCAGCAGGTGGGCCTGCATGTCGAGGCCAGACAGCTCGGCGACCCGCGCGGCGAAGGCATCGAAGCCGGGCAGCGGGCCCGCCTTGCCCTTCCAGCCGTCGACCTCGGTCTTGAGGGCCTCGGCCCGTTTGACGATGTCGGCGAACAGCGGCTCGCCGGCCACCGACTGGGGCGGGGCGCTGACCGCCACGGCGGCGGCCGGGGTCGCCGTCACCGGCGCGGCGGAGGCCATCCAGAGAGTGGCGGCAAGGG
>DAORNX010000553.1:0-1793 GCA_035441225.1 Caulobacter sp. | reverse complement strand
ACCGCGGGCCGACTGGAGGAAGCGATCCTGGCGCTCGAGGCGGCGGTGCGCCTGCTCGAGCGCGGCAAGGGCCGGCGGCTGCTGATCTCCGGGGTCAACAAGGAGGCCAGCCGGGCCGACATCCTGACGGTCAGCCGCGCCGCCAAGCCGATCTACGACTGCTGCGTCGACCTGGGCTTCACCGCCGCCGACACCCTGGGCAACGCGCGGGAGATCGCAGAATGGGCCGACGGCAAGGGCTATGACAGCCTGATCGTGGTGACCTCCGACTACCACATGCCGCGGGCCATGCTGCTGGTCCGGGCGGCGATGCCGGGGGCGACGCTGATCGCCTATCCGGTGGTCACGCCGCCGGTCGACGTGCGCCACTGGTGGCGCCGCAGCGGGGATGCGCGCCGACTGGCGATCGAATACTGCAAATACCTGGCGATCCTGGCCCGCGAGAGCGTGCGCGGCCTGGGCGCCGGATCCGATGACACGCCGCCGGCCAAGGCGGCCGCGAAGGGAACGAAACCTTGATCCTGGTCCGGTCGCTGACCTTCACCCTCGCCTACTACCTCTATTCGACCGTCGTCGCCCTGCTGATGATCCCGCTGTTCCTGGCCCCCCGGGCCTGGGTGACGCGGGTGCTGACCTGGTACGGCGCCGGCACGACCCTGCTGCTGCGGGCGATCTGCGGCATCCGGGTCGAGGTGCGCGGCCGCGAGCACCTGCCGAGGGGCGCGGCCCTGATCGCCGGCAAGCACCAGTGCATGTTCGACATCTTCGGCAGCTTCGCCTTCCTGCCCGACGCCTGTTTCGTGGCCAAGAAGGAGCTGATGGTGATCCCGTTTCTCGGCTGGTACGCCACCAAGGGAGGCATGATCGTCGTCGACCGCGAGGGCCATTCCACCGCCCTGCGCAAGCTGGTCGCCGACGCGCGCGACCGCTTCAAGGACGCCCGGCAGCTGGTGATCTTCGCCGAGGGCACCCGCAAGGCGCCCGGCGCCCCGCCCGACTACAAGCCGGGCATCGCCGCCCTCTATCGTGACCTGGAGATGCCGGTGATCCCGCTGGCCCTGAACACCGGCGTCCACTGGCCGGCGCACGGGATCATGCGGTACCCGGGAACCATCGTGTTCGAGTTCCTGCCGCCGATCCCGGCGGGCCTCAAACGCGGCGAGTTCATGCGCGAGCTCGAAACCCGCATCGAGACGGCCAGCAACGCCCTGGTGGCCGAAGGCCTCTAGCCGCCACGCCCAAGGAGACCCGATCGTGACGACCCGAACCGCCGTCCTCGCCCTGTTCGCCGGCCTCGCGCTGGCCGCGTCCCGTCCCTCGACCGCCGCCACGCCCGCCGGATCGCCGACCGGCGTCTGGCTGACGCCCGAGGACCGCGGCCAGGTGCAGCTGTTCGACTGCGGCGACCGGCTGTGCGGGCGGATCGTCACCTCCGACCAGCTGCGCGCCAATCCGGACCTGAAGGACGCCAACAACCGCAACCCCGCCCTGCGCGACCGGCCGCTCAAGGCCCTGACGCTGATCCGCGACTTTTCCGGCGGCCCGCGGGTGTGGAGCGGCGGCTCGATCTACCGGCCGCAGGACGGCGGCACCTACAAGGGCACGCTCGAGATGATCGACGCCAACACCCTGAAGATGACCGGCTGCGTGGTCGCACCCCTGTGCAAGACGCAGGTCTGGAAGCGGGTTCGGTAACGGCCGTCAGTCGGGACGGACCGGGCGGCGCCCGCCCGCCGGGCCGCGCCACCGCCCGCCGCACCGACAGCCGGCGGGAATAGAGATCGTCGGCCGCG
>DAORNX010000552.1:0-1796 GCA_035441225.1 Caulobacter sp. | reverse complement strand
GAGACGGGGACAGCTCAAGCTGTCCCTTGGGGCAGCTTGAGCTGTCCCCGCCTTCCCGCCGCCTCGTACTCGCATCCGGGCTTGCGCTGGCCGCCTGCGGGCGGGAGCCGGCGGCGGCCCAGACGGTCGTCGACACGCCGTTGAAGTCCCTGGCGCCGTTCCCGCTCGGAACCGCCGTCAGGGCGGCCTCGCTCGAGGAGCCCGCCTACGCCGACCTGCTCGCCCGGCACTTCTCCCGGATCACGGCCGAGTGGGAGATGAAGATGGAATACGTCGTCCAGCCGGACGGCACGTTCCGCTTCGACCGGGCCGACGCCATCGCCGCCTTCGCACGGCAGCGCGGCCTGAGCCTCTTCGGCCATACGCTGGTCTGGTACGCCAACGAGCCGGAAGGCTTCGCGATGCTGGACGAGACGCGCCAGAGCTTCGAGGGCGCCCTGCAGAACTACATCGCCGCCATGGTCAACCGCTATCGCGGCCTGGCCGCCGGCTGGGACGTGGTCAACGAGCCGGTGATGGTCAACGGCGAGGGCCTTCGCGAGAGCCTGTGGACCCGCAAGCTGGGCCAGGCCGGCCATTTCCGGGTGGCGTTCGAGGCCGCCCGGGCCGCCGATCCCGCCGCGGTCCTGTTCGTCAACGACTATCACCTCGAAAGCCGGCCAGCGAAGCTTCGGACCTATATGCAGCTCATCGAACAGCTGCTGAAGGACGGCGTGCCGCTCGGCGGAATCGGCTGCCAGACCCACTGCTGGTCCGAGCTGCCGCCCGGATCGATCGCCGCGACGGTCAGGGCCCTGGCCGGCTTCGGCCTGCCGATTCACCTGTCGGAGATGGACGTGTCGGTGGTCCAGGGCGGCCCGCTGGCGTCGCGGGCGGACGCCGAACGGCGTCAGGCGCGGCTCTACGCCGAGGCGGTCGAGGCGTTCGCCAGCCTGCCCGAGTCCCAGCAGTTCGCCTTCACGGTCTGGGGCCTTCGCGACCGCGACAGCTGGCTCAGGCGCGAGGATCCCAGCGACACGCCGCTGCTGTTCGATGATTCGGGGCGGCCGAAGGCGGCCTTCGCCGCGGTCGCCGACGGGCTCAGACGTCGACGGACGGCGGGCTGATCGGCTTCTTCAGCACATGGTCGGCGTCGCTGGCCTGGCGCAGGGCGCGCAGGTCGTCGGCGATGCGGAAGATCGCCACGTAGAACTCGCAGAACGACCGCCACAGCAGGCCCAGGGCGAAGCCGACCAGCAGGCCGGCGATGACCACCGGCAGCGCCAGCAGCCGGCCGATGATGTTGGTGTCCTGCATCGCCACGCCGACCGCGGCGCCGATGGCCCCGAAGAAGCCAATGATGATCACGCCCAGACCCGCCCAGTAGATCAGGTGGATCACCGGGCCGGTCATCAGCCGGTCGAAGGTCAGCAGGTCCCACAGAAAGGTCCCGCCGGCGCCCTGTCGTCGATTTGGTCTGGCCGGAGCCATGCGCAAGTTTTCCCCGGCGGCAGGGGCGCCGCCCTCACGGCCGCATGTCTATCGGCGCGCGGCCCCCGGGGCAATGCCGACGAGGCGTCCCGGCGGCGCGAAATCGACGCGGCCGGGACGCCCGCTCGCCTACTGCGGCTTGGTCGCGCCCGAAGCCCGAAGGTCGGCCTCGGTCTGACGGCTGACGGCCACCCCACCCTCGAGGGTCAGGCTGCCGCGCGGCACCGTGATGAAGCCGGTGCTGGTCTTGATGGTCACCCGCCCGTTGGCGTGCATGGTCGGATCGGGGTCCATCACCGTGCCGATCTGCACACCGGCGGAATCGC
>DAORNX010000551.1:0-1809 GCA_035441225.1 Caulobacter sp. | reverse complement strand
TGCTGGCCGACAAGAGCTTTGGCCAGCACTTCCTGCTGGACCTCAACATCACGCGCAAGATCGCCCGGCTGGCCGGACCGCTGGAGGGCCAGACGGTGATCGAGGTCGGCCCCGGCCCCGGCGGCCTGACCCGCGCCCTGCTGGAGGCCGGAGCCCATGTGGTCGCGGTCGAGAAAGACGCGCGCTTCCTGCCGCTGCTCGCGGAGCTGGCGCAGGCCGCCGACGGCCGGCTGACCGTGGTCGAGGGTGACGCCCTGAAGGTCGACGAGGCGGCCCTGGCCGGCGGCCCCGGCCATGTCGTGGCCAACCTGCCGTACAACGTGGGCACGCCGTTGCTGATCAAGTGGCTGACCGGGCCCTGGCGGCCAGTGTCGATGACCCTGATGTTCCAGAAGGAAGTCGCCGACCGCATCGCCGCCGCGGTGAACGACGACGCCTATGGCCGCCTGGCGGTGATCTGCCAGGCCCTGTGCCGGGCCAGGGTCGTCATGGACCTGCCGGCGCGCGCCTTCACGCCGCCGCCAAAGGTGGCTTCGGCGGTGGTGCGGCTTGATCCGCTGGCGGACCCGCCGTCGCCCACCGAGATCGCGGCGCTGGAGAGGGTGTCGGCCGCCGCCTTCGGCCAACGTCGCAAGATGCTGCGGTCCAGCCTGAAGCCGCTGGGCGGCGAGGCGCTGTGCCTGAAGGCCGGCATCGACCCGGGCGTCCGGGCGGAAACCGTGTCGGTGGAGGGGTTCCTGAGCCTGGCGCGGGCGCTTTAGTTCCACGTCATGGTGAGCGGCGTCCCGAATCCCGCACGCATCTCGACTTCAAAGCTCCGGCAGTTCCTCGGCCAGCAGTTCGTCGACGAACGGCGCGATCCACAGGTTGCGCGAGGCCTTGCGGCGCTCGGCGTGGAAGATGTGGGCGAGGTCGGCGTAGGCGCGGTCGAAATCGTCGTTGAGGACGACGTAGTCGAAGGTCCCCCACTGGACCAGTTCGTCCTTGGCCCGGGCGATCCGCTCGCGGATCACCTCCTCGCTGTCCTGCGAGCGGGCCAGCAGGCGGCGGCTCATCTCGGCCAGCGACGGCGGCAGGATGTAGACCAGCACCGAGTCGTCCGGCGCCTGGGCATGGATCTTCATCGCCCCCTGGTAGTCGATGTCGAACAGGGCGCTCTCACCCCGCGCCAGGGCGTCCATGATCGGCGCGCGCGGGCTGCCGTAGCGGTTGCCGTAGACCTCGGCCCATTCGAGGAAGGCATCCTCCTCGATCATCCCGTCGAAGTCCGCGCGGGAGACGAAATGATAGTCGCGGCCCTCGTGCTCGCCGGGCCGCGGCTGGCGGGTCGTGGCCGAGATCGACAGATGCAGGTCTGAATGGTCGGCGACCAGCCGGCGGGTCAGCGAGGTCTTGCCCACCCCGGACGGCGCCACGATCATCAGCATCAGACCCCGGGTCTTGCGGGGTTCCTCACTCGACATTCTGCACCTGCTCGCGGAACTGCTCGATGACCGCTTTGAGGTCGAGGCCGATAGCGGTCAAGGCCGCCGTCGCAGATTTCGAACACAGGGTGTTGGCCTCGCGCATGAACTCCTGCGTCAGAAAGTCCAGCCGGCGGCCGGCGGCGACGTCCTCGCCGAGCAGCCCCCGGGCGGAGGCGACATGGGCGGCGAGGCGATCCAGCTCCTCGCGCACGTCGGCCTTGACGGCCAGGGCGGCGGCCTCCTGGACGATGCGCTCTTCCGACGCGGCCTCGCCGGCGAGATCCTTCAGACGGCGTGCGAAGCGGTCGCGGATGACGGCCGGATGGCCGGCCGCCTCGGTCTC
>DAORNX010000550.1:0-1811 GCA_035441225.1 Caulobacter sp. | reverse complement strand
CGCGGCCCTGGCCGAGGTCGGGCCGGGCCTGCGGGAAATTCTCGCCCACGTCTGTTTCGCCGGCACCGCGCTCGAGGCGGCCGAGCGCACGCTCGGCCTGCCGCGCCGGTCAGGCAAGACTGTGCTCAAGCTCGCCCTCGGCCGGCTGGCGAACCACTACGGCCTGGGCGCCTGAGCGGCCTCCGCGTCGCGGCGGATGCGGGCGACCATCGAGGCCAGGCCGTTGGACCGCTGCATCGACAGCATCCGGCTCAGCCCCAGGCGGGCGAAGGCGGCCGGGGTGTCGAAGGCCAGGATGTCGGCCGGCGCGCGATTGTCGAACAGCCGCAGGACCACGGCGATCAGGCCGCGCACGATGATGGCGTCAGATTCCCCGCGAAAATGCAGCGTGCCATCCGGCTGTTGCTCGGTGACCAGCCAGACCTGGCTCGCGCACCCCCGAACCCTGTTGGTTTCCGAGCGGTCGGTATCAGCGAGCGGCGGCATCTCGCGACCAAGATCGATGACGTACTGGAGCTGCTCCTCCCAGTCGCCGAGCAGGTCGAATTCGGCGACAAGGTCTTCGAGGGCGGCGTCGATCGGGGAGGTCATCGCCGCGCACTTAAGGCCCCATCAGGCGGCGGGCAAGGTCACCATGGCCCGGAGACCGTCACCGGGACGCGACGTGATCAGCAACTGCCCGCCCATGGCGGCGGCCAGAAGCCGCGCGATGGGCAGGCCCAGCCCGGCCCCGCGCCCCGGGCGCGTCAGGGCGCCGTCGCCCTGTTCGAACGGGGCCAGAAGCCGCGGAAGGTCCGCCGGGTCGACGCCCGCGCCATGGTCGCGGATCTCGATCCCGACGCTCGCGCCCTGTCGCCGGGCGCTGACCTCGACAAGGCCGCCGCCGGCGCCGTGCAGCAGTGCGTTCTGCAGCAGGTTGAACAGCAGGGTGCGGACGCCCTTGGCGTCGGCCCGCACCGACGGCAGGCGGCCCTCGTCCTCGACGACGAGGCGAACGCCCGAGGCGCGGCGGTCTTCCCGCAACTGGTCCAGCACATCGTCGAGCACGTGGTCCAGTGGCTGGACCTCGGCGGTCAGGTCGATCGCGTCGCCCTGCAGGCGGGCGATCTCAAGCACCTGGTTGACCAGCTTGAGCAGCCGATAGCCGCTCTGGCGCACGTGCTCGGCGTATTCGCGGTACTGCCGGGCGCCCAGAGGCCCGTAAAGCTCGGCGGCGAGAATCTCGGAAAAGCCGATGATCGCATTCAACGGGGTGCGCAGCTCGTGGCTTACGGTGCGCAGAAAGGCCCGCTTGGCGTCGTCCGCGGCGGAGTCGCGCCCGGACGGCGCGGGCGGGTGGTCCAGCCGATCGACGGGTGACGCGGCGACAGATGGCCTGGCAGGCCTGGGCATGGCCGACGGCCTCGACTACAAACGGGCGCCCATAATGGGGCATCGCGCTTACAAATCCGTTTCCATCCACAGGGTGAGGGGCGAGCGTCCACGAAATCGCGTCGCCCGGGGATTGTGCGGTCTGGAGCCCCGGCGCATGGGTCGCTAGTGTTCGCGTCAGGCCCCAAAATGGGGTGAGGGGACGAGAAGCCAGTGGGCGAAAGCGTGTCCGACGAAGCCCCGAGGGGCGGCGTCGCTCCGGCGGCGCACGCGGATCTCGCGCTGGGAAGCCGCGTCTGGTTCATCGCCTGGCTGTCGTCGGTCGGCGTCACGCTGCTGGCCCTGGCGCTGGTCTATCCGCAGATCATCTGGCCGGTGACGCCGGCGCTGGCCATCGGCGGTCTGCCGGCGGCCGTGGCGCTGGCGACCCGCCGCCGCCA
>DAORNX010000549.1:1554-1823 GCA_035441225.1 Caulobacter sp. | reverse complement strand
CCAGGACTTTCGACATGGCCGTGGCGCACCGGCCGGCCGACTCCTGGCTGACCCGGGGCGCGGCGGCCACGGAAGGCGAATTCGCCGGCCGCCTGGGCCTGCCCTCGGCCCCGGCGATGGCCGAGCGGATCGGGCTGGAACGCGATCTGGCCCTGGCCGAACTGACCGGCGCGCTGGCAGGCATCCCCCACCTGCGTCGCCTGCGCATCCACAGCCGCCTGCCGGTCGTGCTGCCGGCGCGGGTGGACGCGGCGCTGCTGGACTGGCTG
>DAORNX010000549.1:0-1435 GCA_035441225.1 Caulobacter sp. | reverse complement strand
CGTGGACATCGTCGTCTCGGCCCACGCCCCGGCTCCGGCCGAGGACAAGCGCCTGCCCTATGACGAGGCGGCGCCCGGCGGGGTGGGTCTGGAGACCCTGCTGCCAGCGCTGCTGGCCCTGTATCACGACGGCCGCGCGCCGCTGGTTGACCTGCTGCGGGCGGTGACCCTCGCGCCGGCCCGGTTCCTCGGCCTGAGCAGCGGCCGCCTGGCCCCCGGCGCCCCGGCCGACCTGGTCCTGTGCGACCTCGGCGCCCCGGTGATCATCGACGCCGACAGGCTGGTGTCAAAGTCCAAGAACTCCCCGTTCGATGGCCGCAGGCTGCAAGGTCAGGTGCTGCGGACCGTGGTGGCCGGCAAGGTGGTCTACCGGGCGGCGGAGTAAGGATCGGGGACATGTACTTCAGTACGTGTCCCTATCGGCTTCGTAGCGGCAGGGGACACGCACTGAAGCGCATGTCCCCGAGCGGCGCCACCCCCATGACTCCGGCGCCGACGCGCTCTAACGTCGACGTGACGAGACAACAACAACCATACCGTGTATAAGGGGCGACTATGGAAACCTTGGCGGGCGCCGTCTGGCTGACACTGGGCCTGATCGTCGCGGGGGGCTACCTCCTCGGCTCGATCCCGTTCGGCATGATCGCCACCCGACTGGGCGGCGCGGGGGACATCCGCAAGATCGGTTCGGGCAACATCGGCGCAACCAATGTGCTGCGCTCGGGCCGCAAGGATCTGGCCGCCATCACCCTGGTCGGGGACGCCGGCAAGGGGGCCCTGGCCGTGCTGCTGGCCCATCTGCTGACCCACGGCAACGCTGCCGCCGTGGCCCTGGCCGGCGGCAGCGCCTTCGTCGGCCACCTGTTCCCGGTCTGGCTGAAGTTCAACGGCGGCAAGGGCGTGGCGACCTTCTACGGCGTGCTGCTGTCGGCTGCCTTCCCGGTCGGGGCGCTGGCGGCCCTGACCTGGATCGCCATGGCCTTCCTGTTCCGCATCTCCTCGCTGGCGGCCCTGACGGCGGCGGCGCTGGCGCCCCTGTTCGCTTTCGCGGTCGACGCCCCCCGGCCAATGATCGTGCTGGCGCTGGTCATGGCCGTGCTGATCTTCATCCGCCACCATGCGAACATCGCCCGGTTGCTGAAGGGCGAGGAGCCGAGGATCGGCGCGAAGAAGGCGGAGGCGTCCACTCCGACCCCGGGCGCGTGACGGCCGGGCCGCCGTCCGACGCCGAACGGGTCGCCTGGCTGCGCCTGGCCAGAACCCCGAACGTCGGACCGGTGGCCTTCGAACACCTGCTGCAGCGCTGCGGCTCGGCCATCGCGGCCATCGAGGCCCTGCCCGGTCTCGCGCGACGCTCCGTCAACATTCCGTCCGGGACCGAGGCCGAGCGCGAGCTCGCGACCGGCGACCGCCTGGGCGCGCGGTTGATCTGCGG
>DAORNX010000548.1:0-1823 GCA_035441225.1 Caulobacter sp. | reverse complement strand
GGGCATGCAGGCGGTGGTTCTGGCTCTCAGGCGGCTGGACAAGCCGTCGATCGCCATGATCCGCGGCTACGCGGTGGCCGGCGGCCTGGCCCTGGCCTGCGCCTGCGACTTCCGGCTGGCGGCCGAGACGGCGAGGCTGGGCGACACCTCGGGCAAGGTCGGCCTCCTCCCGGACGAGGGCGGCGCCTGGCTGTTCCCCTGCCTGATGGGCTACGACAAGGCGCTGAAGATGACCCTGCTGAGCGAGGTCTATGACGCCCCGACCGCGGCGGGCCTGGGGCTGGTGACGGAAGTCGTCGCCGACGGGTCGCTGGAAGAACGCACCCTGGAGTTCGCGGCCGCCCTCGCCACTCGCGCCCCGCTGGCCGTCCGCCTGAGCAAGACCATGATGGTCCGCGCGGCGGGCTGCAGCCTCGAGGACTCGCTGATCGACGCCCAGCACGCGGTGATGATCGCCAACCCGAGCGCGGACGTGCGTGAGGGGATCAGGGCCTTCCGCGAGAAGCGGGCGCCGAGATTTGAAGGGCGATAGCGGCGCGAGGCGGTTGCCAGCCTGCTGAAGCGCCGCTATAGACCCGGCCCTCCCTGGCAAGGACGCGTAGCTCAGCGGGAGAGCACCTCGTTGACATCGAGGGGGTCGCTGGTTCAATCCCAGCCGTGTCCACCATCCCTTCACGGGATCGGCCCCAGGGGCCCGGGCGACTTCGCAGATTTCCTTTCGGATTTGGCGTTCGAGCGCGTCGATGCCGCTCGCGCATCACGATGGGCCGTTCGGCCCGCCGGAAGATGAAGAGCCCTGAAGGCCTTGATGGAATGATGCGCTCCGGTCGGGCGTCCTGGTCAAGGACGACCCCGGCGGGGTACGGCCGCTACGCTGCGGCCATCATCCGTTCGACCTCGGTGACGATGTCGCGCAGGTGGACGGGCTTGCTGAGCACCTTGGCGCCCGCCGGGGCGCGCTCGCCGGCGGTCAGGGCCACGGCCGCGAATCCGGTGATGAACATGATCCGCAGGCCCGGGTGCCGGGCGGCGGCGTGCCGGGCCACCTCGATGCCGTCCATGCCGGGCATGACGATGTCGGTCAGCAACAGGTCCCAGTCCTGGTCGAGCACGGCGGCGGCCTCCTCGCCGTCGGCGCAGGCGGTCACCTCGTAGCCGGCGCGCTCCAGCGCCCGGGCCAGGAAGTTGCGCAGGGAATCGTCGTCTTCGGCCAGGAGAATGCGCGGCATGGTCGGAAAACGGCCCCCGGATGATCTTGCGACAGAGGGCATTCTACCCTGTCAGGCGTAAAGGCGCGATGAACCTCGCGCCGGGCGGGAACGTGCGTCCTTCGAGACGCCGGCTGCGCCGGCTCCTCAGGATGACGCATATGGGTGGGCTGCAAAGGTGTTCGTCATGGTGAGGAGCGAGCCCTCAGGCGAGCGTCTCGAACCACGCAACCTCAATCCCACTCCCCGAAAGCCTTTGACCCGCCCCGATCGCGCCGCGATCATGCCCGGGATGGACATGCAGCGGGCGGCGAAGACGATGGATGGCGCGGGCGCCGACAGTCCGGCCTTCAGCGTGGTCGCGACCGATCCGCCGCCGACGCCGCTGGTGTTCGCCTCGCCCCATTCGGGCCGCCACTATCCGCCGGAGATGCTGGCCGCCGCGGCCGTCGGGGCCGAGGCCCTGCGCCGGTCCGAGGACGCCTTCGTCGACGAGATGATCGCCCCGACCGGGGCCCGCGGCGCGGCCCTGATCATGGCCCGCCATGGCCGGGCCTGGATGGACCTGAACCGCGAGCCGTGGGAGCTGGACCCGGCGATGTTCGACGGCGACCT
>DAORNX010000547.1:0-1839 GCA_035441225.1 Caulobacter sp. | reverse complement strand
CGCCGGGCGAGCGCGTCGGCGACCGGCCCCGTCCCGTCCGGCTCAAGAAACTCGATGTCGGTGGTCCCGACGCGCAGCGTCATGCGCTGGGCGCCCAGGCTGCCGGCCCGGTCGCGGCCGACGAACTCGGCGCCCAGCAGGTCGCGCCAGGGCATAGCCGACCCGACGGCGTCGGGTGTGGCCAGCAGGATGCGGTCGATCTCGGTCAGCATGGGCGGTGTCCAGGGACATGCACTTCAGTGCCTGTCCCTTGCGGGCGGATGGGGACACGCACTGAAGGGCATGTCCCCCTGTCCGTCTAGTACAGCACGGCCATGGCCGAGCGGTCGAAGCTCTGCAGCTCATCGGTGCGGCCGTCGCGAACCTTGACCGCCCATTCGGGATCCTGCAGCAGCGCCCGGCCGACGGCGACCATGTCGAATTCACCGCGGTCGAGGCGTTCGAGCAGGCCGTCCAGAGAGGCCGGCTGGCTGGCCTCGCCGCCCCAGGCCGCGATGAACTCGCCCGACAGCCCGACCGAACCGACGGTGATGGTCGGCTTGCCGGTCAGCTTCTTGGCCCAGCCGGCGAAGTTCAGGTCGCTGCCCTCGAACTCGGGCTCCCAGAAGCGGCGCTGCGAGCAGTGGAACACATCGGCGCCGGCGTCGGCCAGCGGCTGCAGCCAGGCTTCCATCTCGGCCGGCGTGGCCGCCAGCTTCGCGGTGAAGTCCTGCTGCTTCCACTGCGACAGGCGGATGATCACCGGATAGTCCTCGCCGACCTCCCGGCGGACCGCCTTGAGGATCTCGGCGGCGAAGCGCGAGCGCTCGGGCAGGGTCGCCCCGCCCCAGCGGTCGGTGCGCAGGTTGACCCCGTCCCAGAAGAACTGGTCGATCAGATAGCCGTGGGCCCCGTGCAGCTCGATCGAGTCGAAGCCCAGGGTCTTGGCCGCGCCGGCGGCCCGGGCGAAGGCGTCGACCGCGTCGGCCACGGCCTCGTCGCTCATCGGCTCGCCGAACGACTTGCCCGGGCTGGAAAGGCCCGACGGACTGTCATAGCCGCCGGCCGGGTTCCACTCGGGATCGCGCGAACGCACCGCGCCGACGTGCCACAGCTGCGGCGCCATCAGGCCGCCGTGGACGTGCACGTCGTTGATCACCTTTTTCCAGGCCGCGAGTTCGGGCTCGCCGTGGAAGCGCGGCACGTTGCGGTCATTGAGCGAGGCGGGGCGGGCCACCCCCGTCCCCTCGGACACGATCAGGCCGACGGCGTTGGCCGCGCGCCGGGCATAGTAGGCCGCGACATCGTCGGTCGGCACGCCGCCGGGCGAAAAGGACCGCGTCATGGGCGCCATGACGATTCGGTTCTTCAGCGTCAGGGACTTGAGCTGGAAGGGCTGGAAGAGGCTTTCGGCAGACACGGGCGGCTCCGGGAGGGGATGACGGGGTGTTAAACGCCCGTTTGACACCTCCCGCCACGGAGAATTTCTTCACGCGACCCCATGTGGCGCCCGTGTTCGGGGAGTCCTGTTCTTGTCCAGCCCATTTCGCGGTATGATGATCAGACATCCGGTCGAGGGACCCGGATGGGGGCCAAGACGTGTTGAAGCGTATCGAGTACGGCTTTCCGGACATTCTCCGCGAACGGCTGGCCGAAGGGCGCCCCGTGGAGGCGATCGTCGACGACTGGCCGTCGCTGGCGCTGGCGCTGGAACGCGATCCGGAGGCCCTGACCGCGGCGCTGCGCGAGGCGGCGCAATTGGCCTCCGACCGGGGCTCGGCCAACGTGGCCCCGCGCTCGGCGTTTGGCGTGGCGGTGGTCGAGGCGGGCGGCGACCTGGCGCTGGCCGACGAAGTCTTC
>DAORNX010000546.1:0-1852 GCA_035441225.1 Caulobacter sp. | reverse complement strand
TTGCGGCCGTTCAGCAGCACCCGGTCCTCCAGCGTCCAGCGCACGGCCCGGGCCAGCACGCGGCGCTCGATGTCGCGGCCCTTGCGGATCAGGTCTTCCGGCGTGTCGCGGTGGCTGATGCGTTCGACGTCCTGCTCGATGATCGGGCCCTCGTCGAGGTCGCCGGTCACGAAGTGGGCGCTGGCGCCGATCACCTTCACGCCCCGCGCATGGGCCTGGTGATAGGGTTTGGCGCCCTTGAAGCCCGGCAGGAACGAGTGGTGGATATTGATGCAGCGGCCTTCCAGCTTGGCCGCCAGGCCGTCGGACAGCACCTGCATGTAGCGGGCGAGCACCACCAGGTCGGTCCGGGTCTCGCCGATCAGCCGCCAGAGAGCCGCCTCCTGCTCGAGCTTGGTCTCGCGCGTCACCGGCAGGTGGTGGAACGGCAGGTCCGACAGGTCGAGGTGCCGATAGACCTCCGCCGGGTGGTTGGAGACGACGGCGGCGATATCCATCGGCAGCTCGCCGATCCGCCAGCGATAGAGCAGGTCGGCCAGGCAGTGGTCGGACTTGCTGGCCAGGATCATCACCCGCTTGCGCACCGCCGGGTCGCGCAGGCTCCAGCGCATGGCGAACTGCTCGGCCAGCGGGGCGAAGGCCTCGCGCAGGTCATCGGCGGCCAGGTCGTCGGGCCGGAACACCACCCGCATGAAGAAGACGTCCGTCTCGGCGTCGTCGAACTGCTGCGCGTCGAGGATGTTGCAGCCGGTCTGGGCCAGGAAGGCCGAAACCGCCGCGACGATGCCGCGACGATCGGGGCAGGCGATGGTGAGGATCAGGCCCTGGGTCGACATGGACGAGGGGCTTAAGGGCGAGAAGCTTACGGGGCAAGGGCGCGGGGACATGTACTTCAGTACGTGTCCCCTTTCGCTGCAAGGGACACGCACTGAAGTGCATGTCCCTGTTCCTCGCGCTACACATCCCCCATGATCTCCTCCACCGCGGCCCTTGCCGACGACGCCATCGCCATCCTGCGCACTCTGGTCGGGTTCGACACGACGTCCCGAAGCTCAAATCTCGCGTTGATCGCCTGGGTCGAGGCCTATCTGACGGCCCAGGGCGTCGCCAGCCGGCGCATCGCCAGCGCCGACGGCGACAAGGCCAACCTGCTGGCCACCGTCGGACCGGCGGTGGCGGGCGGGGTGATCCTGTCGGGGCATACGGACGTCGTGCCCGTCGACGGCCAGCCCTGGACCTCCGACCCCTTCGTGCTGACCGAGCGCGACGGGAAACTCTTCGGGCGGGGATCGGCCGACATGAAGGGCTTCATCGCCCTGGCCCTGGCCGCGGTCCCGCTGTTTCGCGAGGGTCTGAAGCGGCCCGTGCACCTGGCCTTCTCCTATGACGAGGAGGTCGGCTGCTTCGGCGCGCCGGAGATGATCGCCACGATCGCCCGCGACCTGCCGCGCCCGGCCCTGGCCATTGTCGGCGAGCCGTCGCTGATGAAGGCGGTCGGCGGGCACAAGGGCGCAGCCTTCTTCCGCGTGCTGGTCAGCGGCCGCGAGGCCCATTCGAGCCAGCCGCACCTCGGCGTCTCGGCCAATATGGCGGCGGTCGAGCTGCTGGCGACGCTGTCGGCCCTGGCGGCCGACCTCGCCGCGAAGGCGGATCCGGCCTCGCCGTTCGAGCCAAAGGGGACCAGCCTGACCGTCGGCCGGATCGATGGCGGTACGGCGGCCAACATCCTGGCCCGACGGTGCGAGATCACCTTCGATGTGCGCGCTGAGCCGGGCGACGACCCGCTGGTCGTGCTGGCTCCGTTCGTGGCCCAGGTGGCCGACCTGGACGCCCGGCTGAAGGCCCGCGACCC
>DAORNX010000545.1:0-1869 GCA_035441225.1 Caulobacter sp. | reverse complement strand
ACACCCCGCGCCCCTGCCCGCCCCGTCGCGAGGTGATCTGCGCCAGGCCCTGCGCGGCTCCGCGGTCGGCTGCGCCAACCGCGCCAGCGTCGGATTGACGCGCCGGGAACGCGAGATCTGCGACGAGGCCTACGGACGTGGCGGGGCCTCAGAGACCTTCATCGAACCGCCCATGGACCCCGCCAAACGGGCCGCCTTCGACGCGGCCGCGGCCCGCAAGGCGACAGCCCGCCGGCGCAAGGAATCGCCGCCGCCCCCGGGGATCAATCCGACCGACAACGCTGGAGGGACGCGCTCCAACGGCATCGGCATCCTGGGGTACTGACCGCAAACGAAAACGGCCCGGGATTGCGCCCGGGCCGTCTCGATCTTCAGTCTCCGAGGTCGGTCAGGCCTCGGCGGTCTCCGCGTCCAGCGCGATCTCGACCGGCAGCGGCTCCATGGCCTCCTCGCGCGAGGCGGAGAGGGCCTCGTCGCGCTTGGTGGCGATGCGCTGCAGGCCGCGCAGGTAGGAGCCCGTGCCCGCCGGAATCAGCCGGCCGACAATGACGTTCTCCTTGAGGCCCTCGAGCGTATCGACCTTGCCATGGACCGAGGCGTCGGTGAGGACGCGCGTGGTCTCCTGGAACGAGGCCGCCGAGATGAAGCTGCGGGTCTGCAGCGACGCCTTGGTGATGCCGAGCAGCACGGGCTGGACGACCGCCGGACGACCGCCCCGGGCGACCGCCTTGGCGTTTTCCGCATCCAGGTCGGGCTTGTCGAGATGATCGCCCTTGATCAGGCCGGTGTCACCCGGCTCGAGGATTTCCACCTTCTGCAGCATCTGCCGGACAATCACCTCGATGTGCTTGTCGTTGATCGGCACGCCCTGCAGACGATAGACCTCCTGGATCTCGTCGACGAGGAAGTTGGCCAGCGCCTCGACGCCCAGGATGCGCAGGATGTCGTGCGGATCGGGGTTGCCGTCGATGATGTACTCGCCGCGCAGGATCACGTCGCCGTCGTGGACGGTGATGTGCTTGCCCTTCGGGATCAGGAACTCGACCGCCTCGCCACCGTCTTCCGGGGTGATCTTGATGCGGCGCTTGTTCTTGTAGTCGCGGCCGAATTCAACGCGGCCGTCCATCTCGGCGATAACCGCGCAGTCCTTCGGACGACGGGCCTCGAACAGCTCGGCCACCCGCGGCAGACCGCCGGTGATGTCCCGCGTCTTGGCGCCTTCGGTCGGCATCCGGGCGATGACCTCGCCGGGCTTGACCTCGTCGCCGTCAGCGACCGACAGAACCGCGCCGACCGGCAGAAGGTAGCGGGCCTCGCCGCCATTCGACAGGCGCTTGTAGGCGCCGTCGGCGTCGATCACCGCCAGGGCCGGACGCAGGTCCGAACCGCGGGTCGAGGTCCGCCAGTCGGTGATCACGCGGTTGGCGATACCCGTGGCCTCGTCGGTTTCCTCGCGGACGGAGAAGCCGTCCACCAGGTCCTCGGCGCGAATCTTGCCGGCGACCTCGGTGATGATCGGGGCGGTGTAGGGGTCCCACTCGGCGAGGCGATCGCCGCGCTTGACCTTGTCGCCGTCCTTGGCCTTCAGGCGGGCGCCGTACGGCGGCTTGTACGCCTCGCGGTCCTTGCCATCGACCTGGACGGTGATGGTGGTGTTGCGGCTCATGACGACGAATTCGCCGTTGGAGGCCTTCACCGTCGGACCGACGATCCGCACCGTGCCGTCGTTGCTGCTTTCGAAGAACGATTGCTCGGCCACCTGCGCGGCGCCGCCGATGTGGAAGGTCCGCATGGTCAGCTGGGTGCCCGGCTCACCGATCGACTGGGCGGCGATGACGCCCACGGCTTCACCGATGTTCACCGGCGTGC
>DAORNX010000544.1:0-1883 GCA_035441225.1 Caulobacter sp. | reverse complement strand
TCAACCAGTCGACCTGCAACCAGGACTACAGCTGCGTCGACGGCTTCTGCCCGTCGTTCATCACCCTCGAGGGGGCCGAGAACGCCACCCGCGAAAAGATGGCCGCCCTGACCGCCGAGGCCACGCCGCTGCCCGAGTTCGAGCCGCTGGAGGGGGTGCGCCGCATCCTGTTCACCGGCATCGGCGGCACGGGCGTGACGACCGTGGCCTCGATCCTGGCCATGGCCGCCCACATCGACGGCCGCGCCGCCAGCGTGGTCGACATGACCGGCCTGGCCCAGAAGGGCGGCTCGGTGTTCAGCCACGTCAAGATCGGCGAGCGTGAGGACACCGTGGTCGGCGGCCGCGTGCCGGCCGCCTCGACCGACGTGCTGATCGCCTGCGACCTGCTGGTCGCCGCCAGCCCCGAGGGCCTGGCCCTGTTCTCGAAGAAGACCACCCGCGCCTTCGGCAACGCCGACTTCTCGCCGACGGCCGACTTCGTGACCAATCGCGACGTGCGCTTCGACACCGCCGGCATGGCCCGCAAGGTCAGCGCGGCCACGAAAAGCTACGAGGCCTGCCCGTCCCAGGCCCTGGCCGAGCACAAGCTGGGTGACGGCATCTACGCCAACATGATCATGCTGGGCTTCACCTGGCAGAAGGGCGTGATCCCGATCTCGAGCCGCTCGATCTATCGCGCGATCAAGCTCAACGGCGTCGACTACGAGTCCAACCTCCAGGCCTTCGAGGTCGGCCGCAAGGCCGCCGTCGATCCGAGCTTCCGTGGCGAGCCCGAGGACGCGGTCGCCACGCCCGAGACGATGCCGCTCGACGAGCTGATCGCCCGGCGGACGGCCGAGCTGACGGCCTACCAGAACGCCACCTGGGCCGACCGCTATGCGAAGCGCGTGGCCCAGGTGCGGGCGGCCGAGGCGCCGCTGGGCGGCGAGGCCCTGGCCCGGGCGGTGGCCGTCAACCTCTACAAGCTGATGGCCTACAAGGATGAGTACGAGGTCGCGCGGCTGTACACCGACGGCCGGTTCGCGTCGGAGCTGGCCGGAACGTTCAGGGGCGGCAAGGTCAAGGTGTGGATGAGCCCGCCGCTGATCGCGCCGAAGGACGCCGACGGCAAGCCGAAGAAGATCGCCCTCGGCGGCTGGATGATCGACCTGGTGTTCCCGCTGTTGACGCGGCTGAAGGGCCTGCGCGGCGGCCCGCTGGACATCTTCGGCATGACTGAAGAGCGGAAGATGGAGCGCGGGCTGATCGTCGCCTACGAGGCCCAGCTGGACATGATCCTCGCCGGCCTGACGGCGGAGCGCCTGGCCCTGGCCGCGCGCATCGCCGCGGTCCCGCAGCAGATCCGCGGCTACGGCCACATCAAGGAAGCGTCGGTGAAGGTCGCCAAGGCCGACGAGGCGGCGCTCTGGGCGGAGTGGAAGACGGAGGGGTAGAGCGCGGAATTCCTCCCCGCGAAGTCGGGGAGGGGGACCATGCGAAGCATGGTGGATGGGCAGCGCCAGCCTGGCCGGAGGGACCGGAATTCAGGACGTGGCGGCTCGCACCAGCGCCGCCCCTCCTCCCCGCGAAGTCGGGGAGGATCGGATCGACGTTCACCGCATCCGCGTGCGCCAGAACGCCTCGGCCATCTCCTCCGGCGGCAGATGGACCCGCTCCAGCGGCGTGAACCCTTCCGGCGGCCGCCAGTCCGGACCGACCGGGTCGAGCCGCAGGATGTCGGCGTAGAGCCGGGGCGGGTCGTGCGGGTCTTCGGCCCACCAGACCGCCGGCCCCTTCATCCCCCGCGCCCGCCGCAGGTTGCGGCTGGCCAGGGCGGTGGCGTGGCTGAGCACCCCGACCAGCACCCCGTCGCGCGTGCGCTGCGGAAGGCCCAGCGGTTC
>DAORNX010000543.1:0-1884 GCA_035441225.1 Caulobacter sp. | reverse complement strand
CGGCACCGGCGGGTCGGTGCGCACGCCGAGCATCGCCCGCAGGCGCTCGTTCTCGTCACGCAGCCGGATGGCCTCGTCGGCCTCGCGCTGCAGATCGACCATCACGCGGCGCAGGCGCCGGTTCTCGTGCCCCACGGCGATGTAGCCGCGGACCCAGCCCAGCAGGTCGCCTGTCCAGCGGCCGGGCGCGGCCACGGCGCCGCCGACCGGGGCGGAAACGGTATCCACCGCCTGGCGCGCACGGCCATAGGCCTCGGTCTGGAACGTTTCGCGACGGTCGCTGAGCAGAATCGAGACGCCCACGACCCCGCAGACGATCAAGGCCACGACCGCCATCCAGGTCAGCGGGACCTTCAATTCCCCGAACGAATCCTGGCGCAGGGCCACCCAATGCCTCCGTCAGGGCCGCCCCCGGCCCGACTCACATGCTGATGTTAAGAGAGCGTGCTTTCCAGTACGCCCTTCATCCACTTCGGGTGTTCAAGAACCTTGCCACACCCGAGGGCCACGCAGGACAGCGGATCGTCGGCAACCGTCACCGGCAGGCCGGTATGGTCGCGGATCTCGGCGTCGAGGCCCCGCAGCAGCGCGCCGCCGCCGGTCAGCATGATGCCCTTGTCGGCGATATCGCTGGCCAGTTCGGGAGGCGTCGCCTCGAGCGCCACCTTGACCGCCTCGACGATCTGGTTGACCGGGTCCTGCAGCGCGTCGGCCGCCTGCTTCTCGGAGATGCGCACCTCGCGCGGCACGCCCTGCATCAGGTCGCGGCCCTTGACGTCGATCGACAGCCCCTCGCCGTCGGCCGGCGCGCGCGCCGTGCCGATCTCCTTCTTGATCCGCTCGGCCGTGGTCTCGCCGATCAGCAGGTTATGGTGGCGGCGCATGTAGCTGATGATCGCCTCGTCCATCTTGTCGCCGCCGACGCGCACGCTGCGCGAATAGACGATGCCCGACAGGGACAGCACGGCCACCTCGGTGGTGCCGCCGCCGATGTCGACGACCATCGAGCCGGTCGGCTCGTGGATCGGCAGGCCGGCGCCGATCGCCGCGGCCATCGGCTCGTCGATCAGGCCGACCCGGCGGGCCGAGGCGTTGAGGCAGGAATCGTTGATCGCCCGGCGTTCCACGGCGGTCGCGCCCGACGGCACGCAGACGATCACCTTGGGGTTCACGAAGCCCTTGCGGTTGTGAACCTTGCGGATGAAGTACTTGATCATCTCCTCGGCGACTTCGAAGTCGGCGATGACCCCGTCACGCATCGGACGGATGGCTTCCATGTGGCCGGGGGTGCGGCCAAGCATCTGCTTGGCCTCGATGCCGACCGCATGCACCACCTTGCGGCCGCCGACGTTGCGAAGCGCCACGACGCTCGGCTCGTTCAGCACGATGCCCTTGCCCTTCATGTAGATCAGGGTGTTGGCCGTGCCGAGATCGATGGCGATGTCATTGGAAATGGCGCCGAAGAGAGAGCCGAACATTCAGAGCCTTGAATCTGAGAGCTTTTGGGACGGGCGAGGCTGAGCCTGCAAACCCCGCACCAAGCCGCGAGCGCGCCCCCCCGGAGCGCAGCGTCGCCGAGATGGCAGGGCAAGCTGACATCACGCCGTGTGCACTGCGAACGTGTTGAATTCAAGGTCTATTAAGGCGGCGTCCTAACCGAAGGCGGCGAGGACGACGCCGAAGGCCGTGACGCCCCCGGCCAGCCACTGGCGCAACGTAACCCGTTCGGCGAACAGCCGCCGTCCGGCGAGGGCGGCCATCGGCATCTCGACCACTCCGACCGCCCGGACGGGCCCCGCCGGCGACAGCGCCAGGGCGACGAACCAGCCGGCCGAGGCGAGGGCGCCGAACAGGCCCGCGCCAAGGGAAACCCGCCAGGCCCCG
>DAORNX010000542.1:0-1894 GCA_035441225.1 Caulobacter sp. | reverse complement strand
ACGGCGCCGGTTCCGCGTGGTGACCACGGACTCGAAGCATCTCCATCCGGTCGCTCCAAACGTTCTCGGACGAGATTTCGAGGCCACCGCGCCGAACCAGAAGTGGCTGGCGGACCTGACCTACATCCCGACCGACGAGGGCTGGTTGTACCTGGCACTGCTGCTTGATCTGTTCTCACGCAAGCTGGTTGGCTGGGCGATGAGTGCGACGGTGCCGCAAGAGCTGACGCTGGCAGCGCTGGCCGTGGCCTTGGGCTGGCGGAACCCGGCGCCGGGCCTGATGCATCACTCGGATCGCGGGTCGCAATACGCCGCCAGCGACTATCGCAAGGTTCTCCAGGCGCGCGGAATTACAGTTTCAATGAGCCGCAAGGGCGACTGCTGGGACAACGCGCCGATGGAATCGGCCAACGGCACGGTCAAGGTCGAGTGCGTGCATGGAGAACATTTCCGCACGCGCGCCGAGGCTCAGCAGGCGCTGGTCGAATAAAGGTAGTGCCATTGGCCTACCAGAGCCCTGGCGCAGAAGTAGGCGTTCCTGAGCCTGTCCGGCAGGTCGTCAAGCGCCACATGCCCTGACTGATCACAAGGCACCTGGACGCCGCGGCCCGGGTTGAACAGGGAAGCAAACCACAGGACATAAGCGTCCTAGGTGCCCGCTGGTGACTGAATGCTGGCCATGCCGACCTCCTGCCGATGTTCGGCCGGCGGGCTGGAGGTGTCATCCAGCGGGCCGGCGATGTACTTTGATATTCGGCGCTGGCGTCGCTACCTGCCACCCCACAGATTGGCGTTTGGCACCCCCTGAACGAGGCGAGGGCGGCGAACTCACGACAGGCTGTGGCCAGGCGGTGGCCGTAGAATCCCCAGGCCAGCACCGGGTCGCGGCGGAAGCTTGCGGGCGAGGCCACCTCCTCGAAATCGATCCGCGCCCGGGCGACCGCCGGGTAGGCCCGCCAGAAGCCCTGCCGGCCACGGAAGTCAGGAAGGCCGGAATCCACTCCCATGCCGGCGCCGGCAGTGATGAAGAGCGCATCGGCGGTCGCGATCAGGCGAGCGGCGCGGGCAAGGGACGAGGTGTCCATGGCGGCGGTCCTTCCGTAGAATGCCCGCATTATCGACTCACCGTAAGCCGCGCCACAATGGACTTTCCACTCGCGCCCCCAACTTCGCCACGCCCCCCTTCCGGCGCCTCCCCCCTTTGTTTTCCTGCTGTGCGGCCCCGCCGTTGTCGCCGCCGAAGGGCTTCCCCCGCCTGTCCTCAGCGCCCTCAAGTCCGTCCAGATTCCCGCGAACAGTGTGGCGGTGGTGGTTCATTCCGTTGATTCCCACTTCACCCTGGTGTCCCACAACGCCCGCCAGGCGATGAATCCCGCCTCGGTCATGAAGCTGGTGACCACCTACGCCGCCCTCGACCTGCTCGGCCCCGCCTGGACCTGGAAGACGACTGCCTTCGCCGAGGCCGATCCGGTGGAGGGCAAGCTGGGCGGCAACCTTTACCTCAAGGGCAGCAGCGACCCCAAGTTCGCTATCGTCTCGGCATCTTCCGGCTCAAGCACACCGCGTCGGGTCAGCGCGTGCAGCAGACGGCGGCGGACCTTGGCGTGGACCTCGTCGAGCCACTTCTGGTCGGGGACACGGCTTTCGTGAAACGTCGCTACTCCTGAAGCGTCCGCCTCGAAGACGCCCTCGATGACGAGGCAGTGGAAGTGCTCATGCGGATGGAGCAGCGCGCCAAAGCGGTGGATGAAGGCCACCGCGCCGATCCGCGAATCGGAACCCGCCGCCGGGCAGGCGCGGCACAAGGCTTGTTCCACCACGCTCAGGAAAATGCGCAGCGCCAGCGTCTCGATCGCCCGATCATGTTCGAGGGGATAGCGCAACCGCTTGGGAA
>DAORNX010000541.1:0-1895 GCA_035441225.1 Caulobacter sp. | reverse complement strand
CGCCGGCGTGGGGGCCGGCGCAGGGTCCCGCGCCTGACCGAAGTCGGGCGGGTCGAGGACGGGCCTGGCGGCGAATTCGCTCATGGATCACGGGGCGCGGAGGCGGGCGACGCCCGAACGCGCCGCGCCCCAATGACAACAGACGGCTGTTAACCGGCCGTGACCGTCACGCGAACGCGCCCATCACCCGTCGGGGCCTTGCCGCCGACGCTCGCGCCAGGGCGCGTTCGGTGACGAGGGTCAGCACCGACAGCGCCAGGATGGCCAGGGCGAGGATGAACATGGCGCCGTGATCGGTGGGCAGGTGATTGGCGTCGATCGCCTCGGCCGTATGACCGAGCGCCAGGGCCCGGGAGACGATTTCCGGGTCCGGAATCTGGATGCCCAGCCAGGGCGACAGGTGAAAGCCGATCGCGCCCAGAACCACCACGGCGGCCAGCCGCGCGCCCCAGCTGCGGCTGCGCGGTATGACCAGCAGGATGGCCGCGGCCAGTTCCAGCACACCGGTCAGATATCGGAGTCCCGGCTCGAACAGGCTGATGCCGCTGCGGGCCGCGATCAGGCCGAAGACGGGACTGGGGTCGAGCCAGAAGAAGGCCTGATAGACCTCGAACAGAAGAAGAAGGGCGAGGGTCAAGCCGAACGTCCAGCTAAGTACGCGCTCCATCATGACGAATCCTCCACCGGGACTGTTGCTGTCCCTGTGGCCATCACCATGGCGCCGCTCGCCGACTAAGGCGATTCACGGTTTCGAGCGCGGAATGCCCGGCCGACTACTTGAATTCGCGCTTGTCCCAGTAGGGCCAGATGTCCGGCAGGTCGGCGGAAACCTTGTCCGGATAGGCCGGCGGGCGTTTCTCGAGGAACGAGGTGACCCCTTCCCTCGCATCGCCCTGGGCGCCGCGGGCCATGATGGCCCGGCTGTCGGCCTTGTGCGCCTCCATCGGCTGGTCCGCGCCGGCCATGCGCCAGAGCATCTGGCGGGTCAGGGCGATCGATACCGGCGCGGTGTTGTCGGCGATCTCGCGGGCCAGGGCGCGGGCGGCCGGCAGCAGGTCCTCGGGCGCGTGGATCGAGCGGACCAGCCCGCCGTCGAGGGCCTCCTGGGCGCCGAACACGCGGCCGGTGAAGCACCATTCCAGCGCCTGCTGCATGCCGACCAGCCGCGGCAGGAACCAGGACGAGGCCGCCTCGGGGGTGATGCCGCGGCGGGCGAAGACGAAGCCGAACCGGGCGCTGGTCGAGGCCATGCGGATGTCCATCGGCAGCTGCATGGTCACGCCGATGCCGACCGCCGCGCCGTTGACCGCGCCGATCACCGGCTTGAGGCTGTCGTAGATCCGCAGGGTCAGGCGACCGCCGCCGTCACGGTAGACGCCGTTGACCTTGGCCCCCTCGCGGGTCGGGTTGTCCTGCTTGCCGTAGTCGAAGGTCGAGCCGCCGCTGCCCAGGTCCGCCCCGGCGCAGAAGGCCCGGTCGCCCGCGCCCGTGACGATGACCACCTTGACGTCGTCGTCCGCGTCGGTGGCGTCGAAGGCCGCGATCATGTCCAGCATCATCTGCGGCGTGAAGGCGTTCATCCGGTCGGGCCGGTTCATGGTGATCGTCGCGATGCCGTCCTCGACGTCATAGAGGATGGTCTCGAAGGTGGGGCTGGCCATGGGGGCTCCTGGAAGTTCGGTCGGACGGATGAAGACGGACGGACGTGGCGGAAGGCAAGGGGGCCGCCCGCCGCCCTAGCGCTCCGGCGTGAAGCTGACGCCGAGCTTGCGGATGGCGTGGACGAAGTTGTTCGGCGCGATGTCGATCTCGCCGGTCCAGCGCATGTCGGGGAAGCGGGCGAGGATCTGGCGGTAGGCCTCCTCCAGCTGGATCTGCGCCACGCGCTTGCCGAT
>DAORNX010000540.1:0-1895 GCA_035441225.1 Caulobacter sp. | reverse complement strand
GGTGGTGACCCACAGCCCGCAGGTCGCCGCCCGCGCCCACGCCCACTGGCGCATCAGCAAGGGCGGCGACGAGACCCGCATCCGCACGGCGGTGGAGACCCTGTCGCCCGCCGCCCGCGAGGAGGAGATCGCCCGCATGCTCGCCGGAGCCGAGATCACCGACGCGGCGCGGGCGGCGGCCCGGGCGTTGATCGGGGCGTGAGCGGCGTGCGTCCTTCGACACGGCCGCTGCGCGGCCTGCTCAGGATGACGTGTATCTGTGTGCGTCTTGGTGAGCAGCGCCGAAGGCGCGTGTCGAACCACGCAAACTGTTCAACGCTGCAAGCAACATGACCCTCACCCCCGTCCCCGACCTGACCGAATCCGAAGCGGCCGAGGAGCTCGAGCGGCTGGCCGACGAGCTGGCGGCCCATGACCTGCGCTATCATCAGGAAGACGCGCCGACGATCAGCGACGCCGACTACGACGCCCTCAAGCGGCGCAACGAGGCCATCGAGGCGCGCTTCCCGCATCTGATCCGCGACAACAGTCCCTCCCTGCGGGTCGGCGCCGCGCGGTCGGAGCAGTTCGCGCCCGTCGAACACGGCGTGCCGATGCTGAGCCTCGACAACGCCTTCTCGGACGAGGAGGTCGAGGACTTCGTCGCCCGGGTGCGCCGATTCCTGCGGCTGGCGGCGGACGAGCCGGTGGCCTTCACGGCCGAGCCGAAGATCGACGGCCTGTCCGCCTCGATCCGCTACGAGAAAGGCGTGCTGGTGCGCGGCGCGACGCGCGGCGATGGCCGCACGGGCGAGGATATCACCGCCAATCTGCGCACCCTGGACGACATTCCCGAGCGGCTGAAGGGCCAGGTTCCCGATGTCATCGAGGTTCGCGGCGAGGTCTACGCCCCCCTCGCCGAATTCGAGGCGTTCAACAGGGCGGCCGAGGAGGCCGGAACCCGCACCTACGCCAATCCGCGCAACTTCGCGGCCGGGTCGCTGCGCCAGATCGACCCGGCGGTGACGGCCAGACGGCCGCTGCGCTTCTTCGCCTACGCATGGGGCGAGGTCAGCGCGCCGTTCGCCGATACCCAGAGCGGGGCTCTCGAGCGTCTGGCGGACTGGGGTTTCGCGACCAACGACCGCTCGCGGCGGGTCGAGAACGCCGACGGCCTGCTCGGCGTCTATCGCGACATCGGCGCGGCCCGGCCGACGCTGGCCTATGACATCGACGGCGTGGTCTACAAGGTCGACCGGCTGGACTGGCAGCAGCGGCTGGGTTTCGTCTCCCGCTCGCCGCGCTGGGCCATCGCGCACAAGTTCCCGGCCCAGCAGGCGACCACCGTGCTGGAAGACATCGACATCCAGGTCGGCCGGACCGGCTCCCTGACGCCGGTCGCCCGGCTGCATCCGGTGACGGTCGGCGGCGTGGTCGTGCGCAACGCCACCCTGCACAACGCCGACGAGATCGCCCGCAAGGACATCCGCATCGGCGATACGGTGACCCTGCAAAGGGCCGGCGACGTGATCCCGCAGATTCTCGGGCCGGTCGACGCCGACCGGCCCGGACGCGGCGCGCCCTACGTCTTCCCGACCACCTGCATCTGTCCGCTGAAGACGCCCGTGGTGCAGGAGACGACGGCCGGTGGGGCGATCACCGTGGCGCGGCGCTGCACAGGCGAGTTCGCCTGTCCGTTCCAGAAGATTCGCCACCTGATGCACTTCGTCTCGCGGCGGGCCTTCGACATCGAGGGCCTGGGCGAGAAGCAGCTGCAGGCCTTCCTCGACGAGGGCTGGATCACCGCGCCGGCCGACATCTTCCGCCTGGCGCGTGACGAGGACCGGCTGGCCCTGCTGCGCGAGCGCGAGGGCTATGGCGAAACCTCGGTGGCGAACATCGTGCGCAACGTCGAC
>DAORNX010000539.1:0-1907 GCA_035441225.1 Caulobacter sp. | reverse complement strand
GACAGGGCCTGCGACACCGAGCGCGCCGAGAGCGGCCGCGCGCCGTCGCGCCGATGCGCCAGATAGGCGCGCAGTTCGGCCGGGGTGACGCCGGCCATGTCGGCGGCCGACAGGGCGCCGCCGCGATGTTGCTCAAGGAAGCTGATGTAGGGGCTGACCGCGCCGAGATAGGCCTCGATCGTCCGCGGCGAGACGCGGCGCTCGTTGGCCAGGTGGTCGAGCCAGGCGGCCATGGCGTCGCGGGCGGTGGTCATGGCGATCCGGGGACATGTACCGAAGGTACGTGTCCCCTGTCCCAGCGGCCGGGGTAGGGGACACGTACCCGTTGGGTACATGTCCCCGGCAAATCGATCACAGCACCGGCCATCGTTCCGCCGTCCGCTCGACGACCCGGGCGAGGAAGGCGACCAGCTCGGCGCCCATGTCGGCCGTGAAGCCCTTGGCGTCGGGCGAGCCGAACGCCAGCACGCCCTCGCGTCCGGGCTCCCAGATCGCGATGCGGACCATGGCCATCGAGCGCACCTGGTCGGCCCGTTCGCCGAACAGGCCCCGCGCCGGGGCGTGGAAGCCCATCCGCGACAGGCGCTGCGGACCGAGAATCAGGTCGCTCTGGCCCTCGACCAGCGCGTGCCAGCCGGCCGGCGTGCGGCCCGGGCCCTCGATGGCGATGGTCGCGGCGACCAGCCCGAACCGCAGGCTGGCCAGGTCGTCGACCCGTCGCGCGAGGTCGGAATGGTTGCGCGACTCGAGGATGTCGATCACCGCCGCATGGGTCTGGGCCTGGGCGGAGAAGTTGGCCCGCGCCATGGCTTCCAGCTTGCGACGCACCGTGGCTTCGCGCCTGTGCGCGGCATTGACCCGGGCCAGGGCGGCGGGGCCGAAGTCGACGAGGTTGGCCGAGTCGACGCGCAGGCCCAGGGCGGCCAGCAACTCTGGGTCGTCGCGAATCAGCTCGGGGTGGGCGCGCAGCACGCGGCGAAGCTCGTCGGCCGCCGATTCCGGTTGTCTTGCCGCGCTCATGATCGTCTCCCGAATCAACCGGGAGACGCTAGCGGCCACCTCCTACCAATCCGTTCAGAGGATCGACTGGCCCGTCTTCGCCCAGTCGGCCATGAACTGCTCAAGACCCTTGTCGGTCAGCGGGTGCTTGAACAGGGCCTCGAAGGTGGCCGGGGGAATGGTCGCGCAGTCCGCCCCGGCCAGGGCCGCGGCGGTCACATGGGCCGGGGTGCGGATCGAGGCGGCGAGGATCTCGGTGTCGAAGCCGTAGTTGTCGTAGATCGCGCGAATCTCGCCGATCAGGTCCATGCCGACCGCGCCGTGGTCGTCGAGCCGGCCGATGAACGGCGAGATGTAGCTGGCGCCCGCCTTGGCCGCGAGCAGCGCCTGGGCGGCGGAGAAGCACAGGGTGACGTTGGTCGAGATGCCCTCGACCGCGAATTCGCTGGTGGCGACCAGGCCGTTGCGGGTCAGTGGCACCTTGACCACCACATTGGTGGCGATGGCGGCGAGCTTGCGGCCTTCGGCCAGCATGCCCTCGACGTCCATCGCCGCGACCTCGGCGCTCACTGGGCCCTCGACGAGACCGCATATCTCGGCGATGACCTCCGCCATGGGCCGGCCGGACTTGGCGATCAGCGTGGGATTGGTGGTCACGCCGTCCACGAGGCCGGTGGCGGCGAGGTCCTTGAGGACGACGGTGTCGGTGGTGTCGAGGAACAGTTGCATGAGCGGGGTTTTAGCGAGGCGGATCGCGGGGCGCCACCCGTGAGCCGAATCGCGTCCGTCCTGCTGCCCATGCCGCTGCCCGAGGCGTTCGACTACGCCGAGCCCGAGGGCATGGGCCTGGCCGTCGGCGACCACGTCGCCGTGCCGCTGGGCCCGCGGGCCGTGCGCGGCGTGGTCAC
>DAORNX010000538.1:0-1914 GCA_035441225.1 Caulobacter sp. | reverse complement strand
CGAGTCGCTGCCCGCCGCCGACCAGCTGGCCGTGCGGCTGATCCAGGCGCGGCTCTTCGAGGCCGAGGGGCGCAAGAAGGGCGCCCTGAACGTCTATCTGGCCATCGCCCGCGCGCCGCTCGACCAGCTGGCCGCCCCGGCCCTGCTGCGGGCCACCCGGATCAAGCAGGAACTGGGTCAGATTACCCCGGCCCAGGCGGCGATGGCCTATGACGGCCTGCGCTACCGCTGGCGCGGCGACGCGACCGAGCTGGAGACCATCCGCACCCTCGGCCAGCTCTACCTGGGCCAGGGCCGGTATCGCGAGGCGCTTGAGGCCCTGCGGTCGGCCGGCACGCGCCTGCCCGACTTGCCCCAGGCGGTGCAGCTGCAGGCGGACCTGGCCAACGCCTTCCGCGCCCTGTTCCTCGACGGCATGGCCGACGGTCTCGAGCCGATCCAGTCGCTGGCCCTGTTCTACGACTTCCAGGAACTGACCCCGCCCGGGGCCGACGGCGACCTGATGGTGCGCAAGCTGGTCCGCCGGCTGGTCGACGTCGATCTGCTGACCGACGCCGGCAAGCTGCTGCAGTACCAGGTCGAGAACCGCCTCGACGGCGTGCCCAAGGCCCAGGTCGCCACCGACCTGGCGCTGATCTACCTGATGGACCGCAAGCCCGAGCAGGCGCTGGCGGCGATCAATGGTTCGCGCACCACGGTCCTGCCCGCAGCGCTCAACAGCGATCGACGGATCATCACCGCCCGCGCCCTGATGGCGCTGGGCCGGCTCGACGCCGCCGCCGAGATCATCGAGCCGGACACCGGCCCCGACGCCCAGGACGTGCGCGCGGAGATCGCCTGGAAGGGCCATGACTGGGCGCTGGCCGGTTCGCTGTTCGAGCGGACCCTGGCGGACCGCTGGAAGAGCGTCCTGCCGCTGCGCCCGGACGAGGAGTCGAAGCTGCTGCGCGCGGGCGTGGCCTACAGCCTGGCCGGCGACGACGTATCCCTGGCGCGGCTGCGCGAGCACTTCGCCGGCTATGTCGAACAGGCGCGCAATCCGGAGGCCCTGCGGGTCGCCTTCGCCGGCGTCGATGGCGGGGCCCTGACGGCCAATGATTTCAGCCGCACCGTCGCCGACAATGAAGGCTTCGCCGGTTGGGTGGCGAAGATGAAGCAGCGCTTCCGCGACAAACCCGCCCCGGTCGGACCGGCGGTGACGCGGGCGGCGGCCGCTCCGGCCGCGGCGCCGGCGACGCCGAGGGGCTAGGCGCCCTCCCATCCCGGGGAGGGATGCGATCTACCCGGGCGGGATCTGGTGGAAGCTCTCGACCAGGCTGCCGGCGACCAGCCGCCAGCCGTCGACCAGCACGAAGAAGATCAGCTTGAACGGCAGGCTGACCACCACCGGCGGCAGCATCATCATGCCCATGCTCATCAGCACGCTGGCCACCACCAGGTCGATGACCAGGAACGGCACGAACAGCAGGAAGCCGATCTCGAACGCGCGCTTCAGCTCGCTGATCATGAAGGCCGGGGTGACCACGCGGATCGGCGTGTCCTGCAGGGTTGCGGGCTTGTCGATCTTCGACAGCCGTACGAACAGGGCCAGGTCCTCCCGGTCGACCTGGGCCAGCATGAACTGCTTGACCGGGTCGCCGGCCGCCTCGAACGCCTGTGGCAGCTCCATCTGCTTGTCGAGCAGGGGCCGCACGCCCTCGTCATAGCTACGCTGCAGGGTCGGGCCCATGACGATGGCGGTCAGGAACAGGGCCAGGCTGATCAGCACCGCGTTCGGCGGGCTCTGCTGCAGGCCCAGCGCCGTGCGCAGCAGGCTCAGAACCACCGTGATGCGCACGAAGCTGGTGGTCATGATGACGATCGACGGGGCCAGCGACAGCACGGTCAGCAGGCCGATCAGCTGCACCACCCGTT
>DAORNX010000537.1:0-1920 GCA_035441225.1 Caulobacter sp. | reverse complement strand
GGCGGCGCTCCCTGAACCGCGCCGCGCGCGGGCGGTTCAGGCCGCGATGACCCCCGGCAGCCGCCGGATCGGCAGGATGAAGCTGACGGTGGTGCCTTCGCCGGGCGTGCTTTCCATTTCCAGCGCGCCCTCATGCAGCTCGATCAGCGACTTGGTCAGGGCCAGGCCCAGGCCCGTGCCCTGGGTGGTCTTGCTGTGCTGGCTCTCGACCTGTTCGAACGGCTGGGCCAGTCGAGCCAGATCGTCCTTGCTGATGCCGATGCCGGTATCCGACACCGAAACACGCACGCGCTCGCCCAGGGTGTCCTGGCGGACCTCGGCGCGGACCGTGACACGGCCGCCCCGGGGGGTGAATTTGATCGCGTTGCTGAGCAGGTTCAGCAGCACCTGCTTGACCGCCCGGTAGTCGGCCTCGATCTCGGGGAGGAAGGGGAAGTCGACGGTCAGGAACAGCCCGGCCGCCTCGGCGCGGTTGCGCACCAGTCGCACGGCGTCCTCGGTGACCTCCTCGAGGTTCAGCGGCTCGAACTTGAGGTTCATCTTGCCGGCCTCGATCTTCGACATGTCGAGAATGTCGTTGATCAGGGCCAGCAGGTGCTGGCCGCTGTTGTGGATGTCGGTGGCGTATTCCTTGTAGCGGGGATCGCCCAGCGGTCCGTACATCTCGGCGATCATGATCTCGCTGAAGCCGTTGACCGCGTTGAGCGGCGTGCGCAGCTCGTGCGACATGTTGGCGAGGAACTCGCTCTTGGCCTTGTTGGCGGCCTCGGCCCGGACCTTCTCGTTCTCGTACTTGCGGGCCAGCTCGGCCAGCTGCTCCTGGCTGCGCTCGAGGCTGACGACGGCGTTCTGCAGCTGCTCCTCGTTGAGCCGGCGCGCCTCCTCCTGCGCCTTGACGGCGGAGATGTCGGTGGCGGTCATGACCAGCCCGCCCTCGGCCGTGCGGCGTTCGGAGATCTGCACCCAGCGCCCGTCCATCAGCTCGGCCTCGCGCACGCCGCGCATCCCCTCCGGGCCGGCGATCTCCTGCTTGATAGCCAGCTGGACGAAGCGGTTGACGTGGTCGCGGGCGGCGCCGGGTTTGAGCACCTTGGGTTCGAGGTTGAACACGCTGCGATAGTTGCGGTTGCACAGCAGCAGGCGGCCTGAACGGTCCCACAGGACGAAGGCTTCCGAGACGCTCTCGATCGCGTCCCGCAGACGGTTCTCGGCAGCCTGGGCGCGGGCCTGGGCGAGCCGCTCCTCGGTGACGTCCAGCGCCACGCCGATGATCCGGTGATAGCCGGCCTCGTCGGACTGGCCGAGGCCCTGGCCGCGCGCGTCGATCCAGATCGACTTGCCGCCCTGGCGGTCCGGCACGCGGAAGGACACATCGAAGGCCCCGAAACTGGCCGCGTGGACCAGCGCCTGGCGCACGCGGTCGCGATGATCGGGGGCGACGCGGTCAAGCACCTCCTGCCCGCCGACCACGCCGCCGCCGCCCCAGCCGAAGATCACGCCGGTGACGTCGGACATGAACACCTGGTCGCTTTCCAGGTCCCATTCCCAGATGCCGCAACGGGCGGCCTCGACCGCCATGCGGAACCGCTGCTCGCTCTCGACAAAGGCGCGCTGGGCCGCTTCGGCGCGGCGGCTCTGGGAGAACAGCAGCAGGGCCAGGGCGATGCCGATGCCAAGCGGCACCAGCAGCGAGACCACCCCGTCGATGCGGTCGCGGTTGGCCTCGACCACGCCCAGAGGCGCGGCCGCGGCCATCGCCTGCAGCTGGCCGCCCGCGACCGGGCGGCTGGCGATGTCCACTGTCGACCCGTTGGGACGCCGACCGCGCACCAGAAGGTCGGCCTTGAGGTCCGAGGCCGGCACGCCGAAGGCCTCCCGCACCGTCGATGCCTGGGCTACGCCCCCGCCGCCAGCACTGGC
>DAORNX010000536.1:0-1924 GCA_035441225.1 Caulobacter sp. | reverse complement strand
CGGCCGGCTCGGGGCGCGTGCGAGGACGCCGCGACCTGGCTACTTCTTCGCGGCGGCCGCCGGCGCCGGGGGCGCCGAAGCGGCCTCGGTCGTCGGATAGCCTTCCTGCTCGCGCTGGATTTCGCGGGCAGCCTGCTTCTCCGACCATTCCTTGCGGCTCATGCCCTTGGGCCGGCCGGTGATGCTGGGGATGTAGATCGGCGTGGCGCAGACCCGGCCCTTGCGGTCCCACCACCGGCCCTGCTCGTCACACCGGTGGGCCGGCCAGACGTAGAAGATCTGGTAGGCCCAGATCCCCACCGTGCCGATGGCGAACAGGACCAGGAACAGGAGCTTGAGGCGGTTGATCGTCGGGTTCATGGCGCGCCGTCTATACGAAGGGGGCTTCGACGGCAATTTGACGGCGCCGGATTGACCTCTAGGTAAACTTGCATTGCGCGACGGAGTCGTTATCAGCCTTCCCCGCGCAAAAATTTTCGCAACGCAACAAACACGGGCGGACAAACCCATGAAGGTGCTGGTCCCGGTCAAACGGGTTATCGATTACAACGTGAAGGCTCGGGTGAAGCCCGACCAGTCGGGCGTGGACCTGGCCAACGTCAAGATGTCCATGAATCCCTTCTGCGAGATCGCGGTCGAAGAGGCCGTCCGTCTCAAGGAAAAGGGCGTCGCCACCGAGGTCGTCGCGGTCTCCGTCGGCCCGACCCAGGCGCAGGAAACCATCCGCACGGCCCTGGCCATGGGCGCCGACCGCGGCGTCCTGATCCAGTCGGACGTCGATGTCGAGCCGCTGGCGGTGGCCAAGCTGCTCGCCGCCGTCGCCAAGGAAGAGGGCGCCGACGTGGTGCTGATGGGCAAGCAGGCCATCGACGGCGACAACAACGCCGTGGGCCAGATGCTCTCGCAACTGCTGGGCTGGCCGCAGGCCACCTTCGCCTCGAAGGTCGAGATCGCCGGCGGCAAGGCCACCGTGACCCGCGAGGTCGACGGCGGCCTGCAGGTTCTCGAAGTGGCCCTTCCGGCGGTGATCACCGCCGACCTGCGCCTGAACGAGCCGCGCTACGCTTCTCTGCCGAACATCATGAAGGCGAAGAAGAAGGAAATCGCCATGAAGGCGACCGGCGACTACGGGGTCGATGTTGCGCCGCGGCTGAAGGTCCTGAAGGTCACCGAGCCGGCCAAGCGCTCGGCCGGCATCAAGGTCGAAACCGCCGCCGAACTGGTGAGCAAGCTCAAGACTGAAGCGGGGGTCCTCTGATGGCCGTTCTCGTCGTCGCCGATAACGACAACGCGCATGTGCGCGACACCACCAACAAGACCGTCACCGCCGCCCTGGCGATGTCGGGCGATGTCGACGTTCTGGTCCTGGGCCAGGGCGCTGACGCCGCGGCCGCCGCGGCCGCCAAGATCTCCGGCGTGCGCAAGGTCATCCTGGCCGAGGGCGCGGACGTGGGTCACGGCCTGGCCGAAGCCATCTCCGACACCGTCGCCGGCCTGATGGGCGGCTACGACGCGGTGCTGGTCCCGGCCACCTCCGCCGGCAAGAACTTCGCCCCGCGCGTGGCGGCGAAGCTCGACGCCTCGCCGATCTCGGATGTCGTCGAAGTGGTCAGCGCCGACACCTTCGTGCGGCCGATCTATGCCGGCAACGCCATGGAGACGGTCCAGACCGGCGACGCCAAGAAGGTGCTGACGGTTCGCCCGACCGCTTTCAAGGCCGCCGACAACGGGGGCTCCGCCTCGGTCGAGAAGACGGCCGCCGCCGCCGGTTCGGGCGCGAAGTTCGTCTCCGAGGAAATGGTCAAGTCGGACCGTCCGGAACTGACCGCCGCCAAGATCGTCGTCTCCGGCGGTCGCGCCATGGGCTCGGCCGAGGAATTCCAGCGGGTCATCGAGCCGCTGGCCGACAAGCTCGGCGCGGCGG
>DAORNX010000535.1:0-1936 GCA_035441225.1 Caulobacter sp. | reverse complement strand
GACGGTCAGGGTCTCGCGCGAGGCGGCCAAGGCGGCCAGCCCCCGGGTCGCCATCGCCACGCCGTCGCTGACCGGCTCGCTGCGCCTGCAGGGCGCCCGGATCGACGACCTGTTCCTGACCGCGCGCAACGCCAATGGGCTCAAGTACGGCGAGACGCTGAAGAAGGACTCGCCGCCGGTCGAGCTGCTGCGGCCCGAAGGCGCCGAGCACGCCTGGTTCGCCGACTTCGGCTGGACCGACGAGATCGCCCCCGGCGTGCCGACCCCCAAGGTCCCGGGCCTGCCCACTCCCGACACCGTCTGGACGGTCACCTCGGCCAATACGGTCCTGTCGCCAGGCAAGCCGGTGACCCTGACCTACGTCGCCCCCAACCGCCTGGTGTTCACCCGCACGGTGGCGGTCGACGATAAGTTCATGTTCACGGTGACCGATACGGTCTCCAACCTCGGCGCGGCGCCGGTCACCATCCGCCCCTACGCCTCCGTGCAGCGCCAGGGCCTGCCGCCGGCCAGCAAGGCCCAGAACGTCCACGAGGGCGCGGTGGGCGCGCTGGGCGACCTGCCTGACAAGGCCGATGCGCAGCTGAAGCTGCTCAAGTTCCGCAACTGGAAGAAGGAAGCCGGCAAGGACGCCGATCGGGCCCGCGCCGCGGCCGCCCGCGCCGGACGGGTCTATGATCCCAACAGCGAAGTGATCGTCGACAGCTACAGTTCGGACGGCGGCTGGCTCGGCCTGACCGACAAGTACTGGCTCGCGGCCCTCGTGCCGGCCCAGTCGGAGCGCATCACCGGCCAGTACGGCCTGGTCAGCACCCAGGGCGTCGACATCTACGCCGCGCACTTCGGCGGCACGCCGCGCATCGTCAACCCGGGCCGCCAGATCACCACGACCACGCGCCTGTTCGCCGGCGCCAAGGAAGTCCAGACGCTGAAGGGCTACCAGAAGGCGTTCAACATCCCGCGCTTCGAGGACGCCGTCGACTGGGGGGTGCTGAGCTTCCTGACCAAGCCGTTCTTCCTGGCGCTGGAGTTCTTCTACAGCCACCTGGGCAACTTCGGACTGGCGATCCTGGCCATGACCGTCTGCGTGCGCCTGCTGGTCTTCCCCCTGGCCCAGAAGAGCTCCGAGTCGATGGCCCGGATGAAGAAGCTCCAGGAGCCGATGAACGAGATCAAGGCCCGCCACAAGGACGACCCGGTCAAGGCCCAGCAGGAGACCATGGCCCTGATGCAGCGGGAGAAGGTCAACCCGATGGCGGGCTGCCTGCCGATCCTCGTTCAGTTCCCGGTGTTCCTGGCCTTCTACAAGGTGCTGTCGGTGACTATCGAGATGCGCCATGCGCCGTTCGTCGGCTGGCTGCACGACCTGTCGGCCCAGGACCCGACGACCATCCTCAACCTGTTCGGCCTGCTGCCCTACGATCCGGCCCAGCTGCCGGTCATCGGCGGCCTGCTCGCCCAGTACCTGCACATCGGCGTGCTGCCGCTGCTCTACGGCTTCACCATGTGGCTGGTGACGGCGATGAACCCGCCGGCGCCCGACCCGATGCAGCAGCGGATCTTCCAGCTGATGCCGATCATGTTCACCTTCATCATGGCCGGCTTCCCGGCGGGCCTGCTGGTCTACTGGACCTTCTCCAACGTGTTCTCGATCTTCCAGCAGTACGTGATCATGCACCGGCTGAAGACCGAGAACCCCATCGACACCTTCCTCGCCCGCCTTCGCGGTGAGGACAAGGCGACGGCGTGACGGCGCCGTTCGACGACGAGGAGATCGAGGCCGCCCGGGTCCTCTTCGCCCATCCCTGCAGCTTCATGATGGGGGCGGTGAAGATGGACGGCCTGCCGCCGGCCGACCTGCCGGAGGTGGCGTTCGCCGGCCGCTCCAACGTCGGCAAGTCGAGCCTGATCAACGCCCTGGTCGGCCAGAAGTACC
>DAORNX010000534.1:0-1936 GCA_035441225.1 Caulobacter sp. | reverse complement strand
CGCCGAGACCGGGGCCGTGGCCAGCTTCACCGGCCTGGCCCGGGCCGAGGCCGGCGCGACGACGACGCTGGAGCTTGAGGCCTGGCCGGGGTTCACCGACATCGAGATCGCCCGCATCGGCAAGGCCGCCGCCGCGCGCTGGGGTCTGCACGACTGGCTGGTCGTGCATCGCACCGGTCCGATCGCACCCGGCGAGGCGATCGTCTTCGTGGCGACCGCGGCCTCGCACCGGCGCGAGGCGTTCGAGGCCTGCGATCATCTGATGGACTATCTCAAGAGCCGCGCGCCCTTCTGGAAGAAGGAGCACGGACCGGACGGCGCCCGCTGGGTCGAGCCGACCGACCGTGACCTGACCGACGCCCAACGCTGGGAGACCTGAATGACCTCGCCCTTCCCCATCGGCGGCAGGATCGACGAAAGCCTGGCCCTCAGGCCCGTGCGCGTCGCCGTGCTGACCGTCTCGGACACCCGTGACGAGGAGAGCGACACCTCCGGCCACCTGCTGGCCGAGCGCGTGACGTCAGCGGGCCACGAACTGGCCGACAAGCGGATGGTGCGCGACGACGTGGCCCAGATCCGTCAGCAGGTCGAGGCCTGGGTCGCGTCGGGCTCGGTCGACGCCATCGTCACCACCGGCGGCACCGGCCTGACCGGCCGCGACGTGACGCCCGAGGCCGTGCGGCCGATGCTGGACAAGGAGATCGACGGCTTCTCGGTGATCTTCCATCTGGTCAGCTACCAGTCGGTCGGCCTCTCCACCCTGCAGTCGCGGGCCCTGGCCGGCCTGGTGAAGGGCGTGTTCGTGTTCTGCCTGCCCGGCTCCAACGGCGCGGTCAGGGACGGCTGGGACAAGGTCATCGCGGCCCAGCTCGACAGCCGCCACCGCCCCTGCAACATGGTCGAGCTGATGCCGAGGCTGCTCGAGTCATGAGCAAGCTCACCCACATCGACGACCAGGGCCGTGCGCGGATGGTCGATGTCACGGGCAAGGCCGACACGGTGCGTGAGGCGGTCGCCACGGGTCTGGTCAGGATGGACGCGGCGACCCGCGCCCTGGCCCTGTCGGGCGAAGCGAAGAAGGGCGACGTGCGGGCCGTGGCCGAGATCGCCGGCGTGATGGCGGCCAAGCGGACGAGCGAGCTGATCCCGCTGTGCCATCCGCTGGCCCTGTCGAAGGTCGAGGTGTCGGTGACGCCGCACGACGACGGCCTGGCCGTCGAGGCGCGGGTCAGGACCACCGGCCCGACCGGGGTCGAGATGGAGGCCCTGACCGCCGTCTCGGTCGCCTGCCTGACGATCTACGACATGCTCAAGGCGGCCGACAAAGGCATGATCATCGAGGCCGTGCGGCTGGAGGAAAAGACCGGCGGCAAGTCGGGCGAGTGGAAGCGGCTGCATACGCTATGAAGGACAAAGCCTTGCGAAACGGCATCAGGGAGAGGGCGGCGTGAACCGACGCAAGACGCTGTTGTACAGCCTGGCGGTAGGCGTCGGCATTGCTGGCGTCGCGATCAGCCAGTGGGTCATGACCCACCTCAAGCCGTCGACCGAACTGGCGGTCGCCTATCCCGCCATGCTGTTGGGAACCGGATTGATCGCGGGCGTTCTCGCCTACTTCGCCGATCCGGGCGATCCTGACCGGCCCACGCCGTCGAATGATACCGATGCCAAGCCTGAAAAAGTCAGGGTCAGGGTTCGTCGGCCGGGTCGCCGGGGCGAGGATCGGGCCTGATCAGAGGGCGACCCGTTCCCTGGGCTGGACGCCTTCGAACGCTCGCCTGACGGCCACCACCTCCCCGATCGCCGCCACCGCCACCTCCCAGGGCGCCTTGCCGCCGAGGTCGAGGCCGATGGGCGCGCGGAGCTTCGCGATATCCGCTTCACCGATCCCCGCCGCCCGCAGCCGCGCCAGCCGCTCGGCCAGCCGCTTGCGGGC
>DAORNX010000533.1:0-1940 GCA_035441225.1 Caulobacter sp. | reverse complement strand
TCTCGCCGCCGAGCGCCGCGGCGATCTCGCCATAGGTCATGGTCTGGCCCGGCGGGATCCTGCGCGCCACGGCGTAGACCCGCTGGTGGAACGGCGGCGTCGCCGACAGGTCGAGCGGCGCGTCGGCGAGATCGACCTTCTCTCCGGCCAGGAGCGCCACGACGCCGGCGACGACATCGCGCAGGCCCGGTGGCGGATCGCGCTCGGTGGCCCCCGGGAATCGTTCTGCGAAACGCCGGCGCATCTGGTCGTCATCGGGGCCGGGCAGGGCGGCGCCGACGATGCCGGCCGCGCCCCAGGCGATGCCGCAGCGACCGATGGCGGTGTCGAACAGGGCGAAGCCGGGGGAAGTCATGGTGGTGGGCAGCTTACCGGATCGTCCAGATGATCGTCTCGCCGTTTCCGGACGTTTCAAGCCGGAGATGGCGGTTGTGCGCGGCGAGGGCCCCCTCCCACAGCGGGTTCCAGGCGGCGAGGGCGTAGGTCCTGTCGATCTCGACACCCTGCATCAGCCTCCAGCCGGTCTGGACGACGCGCGGTCCGTCGAGTTCCACCGCCTCGCCCTGCGCCCGGGCCAGGGCCGCGAGCAGCATCGCGAAACCGGTCGGCGAGCCGTCCTCCAGTCCCAGCGCCCGCATCACCGGCTCATGGAACTGCAGGCCGATCAGTCGCGCCGTCCTGCCGACCAGCGCCCGCGCTTCGGCCGGGCCGAACAGGCCGTGCATGATCGGCAGCAGGCTGCGCACATATTCCGCGGCGTAGGACACCTCGACCTTCGCCAGCCGCTCCGCCGGCCATTGCGCGGGATCGAGCCGAGGCTGGGCCGCCGGATCCACCGCCGGACAACGCTCGTCGGGCGCGAACCGCACCCGTTCATTGTCCGCAAGGTCATGGTCGTATTCGAAATAGTAGCCTTCCAGCCCCGGATCGCCCAGCACCGTCTGGCCGGTGCAGACAAAGCCCAGACGGGGATTGCCGAGCGACACGCCGTTGTGTCCGTGCCAGCCGTGCAGCATCGCCTCGTTGACCGAGGCCGGCACGGCGCAGATCGCGGTGCCCTGCCAGATCCATCGCGGCGGCGGATAACGCACCCAGGCCTTGCGGTCCGATTCGACCGCCAGTTCGGTCTTCACCCCGCCCAGGGCGTTGGAGAACAGGTGGTACTGCGCGCAGGCCACGGCGTCCGGCAGGCCGTCCAGCCCCAGTTTGGCCAGGCCCGGCAGGAACTTCTCCAGATGCTGGCGGCGGAAATGGGCGAACACGAAGTCGGCCGCGGCCCGTTCGCCACGCTGGCTGACCAGCGTGAGCACCAGCCCGGTCATCAGGGCGTTGTAGAGGCCGGCGACGGCCTTGCGGGCCTGGGCGGGGTCCGGCTCGGGCTGCGTCATGTGGCTCCCCTCCGCGATGCGACGACAGCCTAGGGCCAGCCCGCGTTCAGGCCAATCAGCCCGCGGGTGGGGCCGGCCGCAGCGGCGATATGGGGAAGGGGGATGGCTCCGCGGGTAGGATTCGAACCTACGACCAGCCGATTAACAGTCGGCTGCTCTACCACTGAGCTACCGCGGATCACGCATCTCAGGAAGGTCGGTGCGTATAGCTTTGGCCGGGGTGGGGCGCAAGCGCCTTGCATCCGGCAAAGCCGACGAAAAGGAGCCCGGCGGGTGAGGCCGGGCTTTCAAAGTCGGTGATGGTGGGGTGTCTTCACGGAAGACCGGCCGAAGGTGCGCCCGCATGGTGAATCAGGCGTTAACGGCCGGCGGCCGGCGTGGATTGACGCTGATCAAGGCCGACCCCGGCGGAGCGGCGGACCATGCTGGCACATTCAGGATGTCCCATGTCCCGCCGTCGCCTCCTTCCAGGTCTTGTTCTCGCCGCCGCCCTGGTGGCCGGACCGGCCGTGCTGCTGGCCCCGGGCGCGCCGCCCCGCGCCGAGCCGCCCC
>DAORNX010000532.1:0-1940 GCA_035441225.1 Caulobacter sp. | reverse complement strand
GCCGGCTTGCAGTTGATGCCCAGGTCGTCGAGGTAGACGCAGTCGGCCGGCTCGACGTCGAGCAGCTCGCACATCATCTGGTAGATGCGCGGGTCCGGCTTGCGCACGCCAGCCTTGGAGCTTTCGATCACGGCGTCGAACAGCTCCATGATCCCGGCCACCTGGGCGGCCTTCCCCGAGGTTCCGGCCATGCCCGCGCCGTGGCCGGTCTGGACGTTGTTGGTGATGCAGCCGACCTTGAACACGGCCTTGCAGGCCTTGAGCGCCGCGACCATGCGCGGCCGCACGTCGCCCGACAGCCGGGGCAGGATGTCGCCGCCCCGCACGGCGTGGCCGAGGGCGGTGGCCTCCTCGAGAAACTTCAGGTCGAAGGCCGCCGCGTCGATCTCGTTGCGCTCGAACAGGGCCCAGGCGTTGTCATGCGGATTGGTTGAATTGACCCGCCGGATGAAGTCCCGCGGCAGGCCCCGCTCGGCCTCGAAATGGTTGAAGGCCTCGAACGGCGAGGAGGTGATCACCCCGCCGAAGTCCCAGATCACCGCCGTCACCACCTGCACACCCCCTTTTTCGCGCCGTCCCGCGCGAAACCTGTTCCATCCCGCGATCAACGCGCTCTAGAGACGGCCGGACCAGGACGCAACCCGCAGGCCTTACCCGCATGCCGCCCCGCCCTCTGCCGACCCTTCTGTTCGCCATCGCCTGCGGCGCGGTCGCCTGGCTCTGCCTGACGCCGGCCGAGACGCTGCCGCCGGTCTCGCTGTGGGACAAGATCGAGCACGCCCTGGCCTATCTCGGCCTGACCCTGTTCGGCGTGTGGGCCTTTCCCCGACGCCTGACCCGGCTGGCCACCGGCCTGTTCTGCGGCGGCGTGGCCATCGAAATCCTGCAGACGCTGATGGGCTGGGGTCGCCAGGGCGACCCGGCCGACGCCCTGGCCAACACGGTCGGCATCGCCGCGGGCCTGCTGCTGACGCTCGCGATCCGCGAACGGATCAAGGTTAAGTCTCCCGCCCGGGGTGAATAGCCGGGCCACGGGCGGGCGATCCGCCTAGGGTGAGCGGCTGTTGCTTCCCGGAGAGGCCCATGTCCGTTCGGATGTCCCTGCTGGCCTTGTCGACGCTGGTTCTGAGCGGCTGTGACGGCGTTCCCCTTCGAACCGCCGAACGCCAGGTCGCCTGTTGCTGCGACCACTGCCCGACGACCGCCGCCCCAACGCCGCCGCCACGCGAGGTCGAGGCCCCGCGCCGGCCGCCGGCCGCCCGCGTTTATCGGGCGCACAGCCCGCCGCGCCCGGCCCGCGAGAGCCGCTACTCCGGCTACAGCCGGTCCGAAGAGGGCCGCTACGAGGACGGCTACGCCGGCCGTGGCCGCGCCTACGTCGGCGTGTCGGTGCAGGAGAGCGAAACCAGTTCGGCGCGCTACAGCTACAGCGAATCCTCGAGCGGCTACGCCTATGGCGGCGCCGTGGCGACGGGCGGCTACGGCTATGGCTACAGCGGCGCCGGACCGTGCTGCGTCGGACGCCCGGCCCCCTATCCGGCTCCGCGCTACCACGGGGCCAGCACCGGCCCGGACGGCTACCTGACCTGGCCGGGCAAGGTCGAGGACTAGTCTGACTCCGGCGGGGCGCCAAAGCCTTGGCGGCGGAAGATCGCCGTCGCCTCCGGTCCCCCCAGGAAGTCCAGCAAGGCTCCCGCCCGGCGATGGCGCGAGGCCGCCACCAGGGCGACCGGGTAGCGGATCGGCGGATGGCTCGCCGCCGGAAACAGACCCACCAGGCGCACGGCCGGTTCGGCCCGGGCGTCGGTGGCGTAGACCACGCCCAGCGGGGCCTCCTCCCGGGCGACATAGGCCAGCGCCGCGCGGACCGACTCGCCGGGCAGCAGCCGATGCTCGACCGAAGGCCAGACGCCGAGGGCCTCGAGGGCGGCCCGGGCGTA
>DAORNX010000531.1:0-1948 GCA_035441225.1 Caulobacter sp. | reverse complement strand
GCCTGCCCGGCGGGATCAGCGACTTCTCCCTGTCCCCCGACGGCCGCCGCGCGGTGGTCGTGGCCGAGACCGGCGGTCCCGCCGGCAACGCGGCCGGAACGACACCGCCGATCGTCATCGACCGCTACCAGTTCAAGGAGGATGGCCGCGACTATCTCGACGCGCGCCGCCAGCAGCTGTTCATCGTCGACCTGGCGAGCGGCAAGGCCACGGCCCTGACCCACGGCGACTTCGACCACTGGCTGCCGGCCTGGTCGCCCGACGGCCGGACCATCGCGTTCGTGTCCAAGCGCAGCGGGGCCGACCCGGACCGCAACATCGACTTCGACGTGTTCGTGGTTGCGGCCGACGGCGGCGAGCCGCGGCGGCTGGGCGACTTCGCGGGCTCCGACAACGACCCGACCTGGGAGTCGCGCCCGGCCTGGTCGCCCGACTCGACAAGGCTCGTCTGGCTGCGGTCGGGCGAGGACAAATGGATCTACTACGCACCCTGGCAGATGGTCGTGGCCGAGGTCGCGACCGGCGCGATCACCACGCCCGCCTGGATCGACCGCTGCTTCTATCACCCGCGCTGGTCGGCCGACGGCAAGCGCCTGCTGGCGCTGGTCGAGCAGGACCGCGACACCTGGCTGGCCAGCATCGACCCGGCGACGGGCGAAATCGACTACCTGACCGCGGGCGCGCGGTTCGCCTACGATTTCGCGGTCGGGCCGGACGGCCGGCTGGCCGTGCTCGACGGGACGTCGGACGCGCCCTACGCCCTGCGCACGGTCGAGCCGACCCCCCGCGTCCTGACCGGCCACAACGCCTGGCTGGCCCATCGCGCGCTGGCCACGACCCGCGACGTCAGCTTCATGAGCGACGGGGTCGAGGTCCACGGCATCCTGACCCTGCCGCCGGGCTTTGATCCGGCCAGGCGCTACCCGACCATCGTCCGGCTGCACGGCGGGCCGGTCTACCAGTTCAGCCACGAGTTCATGTTCGACTGGCAGCTGTACGCGGCGCGCGGCTATGTCGTGCTGGGGATCAACCCGCGCGGCTCATCGGGCCGGGGCTTCGATTTCGCCCGCGCGATCTACGCCGACTGGGGCAATGTCGACGTGCGCGACGTCAAGGCCGGGGTCGACTGGCTGCTGGCCTCGGGCCTGGCCGACCCGGACCGGCTCGGCGTCGGCGGCTGGAGCTACGGTGGCATCCTGACCAACTACGTCGTGGCCAGCGACCCGCGCTTCCGGGCCGCGATCAGCGGCGCCGGGATGGCCAACTTCCTCGGCGGCTATGGCGCGGACATGTACGTCCGCGAGTACGAGCTGGAGCTGGGCCAGCCCTGGAAGGATACCGACACCTGGCTCAAGCTCAGCTACCCGTTCCTGCACGCCGACCGGATCAGCACGCCCGTGCTGTTCCAGTGCGCCCGGTCCGACGTCAATGTGCCCTGTATCGGAGCGGAACAGATGTACCAGGCGCTGCGCTCGCGGGGCCTCGACACCCGGCTGGTGATCTATCCGGACCAGACCCACGGCCTGACCACGCCCAGCTACCGCGCCGACCGGCTGCGGCGGAATCTCGACTGGTACGACCGCCATCTGGCGCCCTGACCCGTCGGGCGGGCCGATTTTCGCGCGAGCGGGAAACCATCGGCCTTCGGCGCGGTTAGCAGACAGGGCCGGACCTCGCCGGCCGTCCGGATCAGGTCATGAGCCAATCGCCGTTTCAGGACCGCGTCGCCGTCGTCACGGGCGGTGAGTCCGGAATAGGCGCGGCCTGCGCCCTCGCCCTCGGCCTGGCCGGCGCCCGGGTGGCGATCACCTTCTTCGCGGACCAGGCGGCCGCCGACCGCGTCTGCGGCGCGATCGGCGGACCGGACCGTGCGATCGCGGTGCGCACCGACGTCGCGGACGAGGCGGCTGTGGAGGCGCTGTTCCGGGGCGTGGAGGACGCCTTCGGC
>DAORNX010000530.1:0-1950 GCA_035441225.1 Caulobacter sp. | reverse complement strand
CGGCGGCTACTATTCGCCGCCGACGGCCACGGGCGCGATCCAGGGACTCGACGTCCAGGGCGTCCACCGCACGCGGCAGGTGGCCTACGAGGCGACCCGCAGCAAGATGCGCCGGGTGGTCATCCAGGCCTTCTGCCTCGACGACCGCGATGTGCCCCACCCGGCCAGCCAGGTCTTCCCGGAGCGCGACGTCGACGACCAGTACGAAGGCGAGCTCTACCGCTGCATCGCCGGCGCCCGCATGCAGGTGACGATCGCCGAATTCTCGGGCCAGGTCTCCTTCTCCGGCGGCCAGACGATGATCTGCGCCAAGGGCGAGGCGCTGTACCGGTCGGGCGGATCCTCGCCGGACGCCCGCTTCCTCGGCTGTCGGCCGCAGAAGCCGGCCCGCGACTGCAACGAGCGCAGCCTGCTGCGCCGCTTCGGCGCGGGCATTAAGGTGCTGACCATCGTGACGATGGAGAAGTACACGGCCTATCGCGAGGAGGTGGTCACAGAATCCTCGTCCGCCAGCTACAGCATGAGCCTGGACGGCGGAGTCGGCGGAGTCGCCTACTGACGGTCGTCGATCGAACCATGACCGCCATCCTGGCCATCCATGCCCATCCCGACGACATCGAGACGCTCGGCGCGGGCGCGCTGGCGCTGCTGGCCGCCGGCGGTCACGCCATCACCCTGGCGACGCTAACGGCCGGCGAGGGCGGATCGACCGACACCCCGCCCGAAGAGACGGCGCGCATCCGCCGGGGCGAGGCCGCGGCCGCGGCGGCGCTGATCGGGGCGGACTACCACTGCGCCGGCCTTCCGGACCTGGGGGTGTTCAGCGATGACGCCGCGCGCCGGACGGTGACCGGTCTGATCCGCCGGGCGCGTCCGGACATCGTCATCACCAGCGCCCCGGCCGACTATCATCCCGACCATGAGGCGACGAGCCAGCTGGTCCGCGACGCCTGTTTCGCGGCCTCGGTGCCCAACTACCAGGCCGGGGACGCCCCGGCGCTGGACGCCATTCCGCACCTCTACTTCATGGACCCGATCGGCGGCCGCGACCGCGAGGGCCGGCCCGTGACGGCGGATTTCGGGGCCGACATCGAGGCCGTCTTCGCCACCAAACAGGCGATGCTGGCGGCGCACGAGAGCCAGATCCGCTGGGTCGCCCGCCAGCACGGCGTCCCCGACCAGGTCGCTTCCATGGAAAAGTGGGCGCGGCGGCGCGGGCGCGACTTCGGCGTGGCGATGGCTGAGGGCTTCCGCCAGTACCGCCACCATCCCTGGCCGGCGACGCCCAGGCTTCAGGAGTTGCTCGGGCCGGCGCTGCTGACGCCCCTGGCCGCGTCGTAGCGGGCCCACATCGGTCCGCAGTCGATCATCGCGCCCTCGGCCATGGCCTGGTCGATCGCCATCACCGTCAGCCCGGCCTCCATCGAGTCCCACGGCGAGACCGGAAAGGCGGCCCGGCCTTCCAGCGTGGCTTTCAGATCGCGGGCCATGGCCTGGTCGGCGCCGTTGTGACTGTCGGCCGTGCGGCCGCCATAGTCGATCCGCTCGGGCTTGGAGCGATCCATGATGCCCCGCGCCATCAGCTGGTTGCGCACGAGGTCGGCGATCAGCGTCCCTTCCGTCCCGGCGATGTACCAGCGACGCTCGGCCAGCGAGACCTGGCTGTTGGCGTGAAAGGTCAGCCGCACCCGGTTCTCGTACTCGACCATCGCGGTCTGGTGGTCGGTGACGTCCATGTCGGACTGGAAGCTGTCGTTGGCGCCCGACCAGCCCGCGTCGCGCAGGGCGAAGGCCGCCTCGCCGGTGCTGTAGACCCGCGGCGCGGCGGCCCGTTCGGGGGTGAAGATGCGCCGTCCGCCGAAGCTGGCCACCCGGGCCGCCCGGGACCCGGCGATGCGCCCGAAGATATCGAAGTCGTGGCACACCTTGTCGAGCAGGTAGGAGCCGCCC
>DAORNX010000529.1:0-1954 GCA_035441225.1 Caulobacter sp. | reverse complement strand
CGGCCTCGGCCTTGCGCTCGCCCTCCGCCTTGCGGGCGGCCAGGAAGCCGGCCCCGCCGATGACCACGGCCGAGCAGCCGGCGATGATCGCCGCCGCCCCCGCCGTGCCCACGAAGGGCTGAAGGAAGGCGAACAGCGCGAAAAAGGCCGAGAAGACGCCGGCGGCTGCGGCGGCGGCGATAGCGGCGCCGGCCGCCACAGCCATCAGCGTCCGTCCCATCATCAGCGGCGATCGCTTCGGCTGGAGAGCAGGAGTCCGATCAGCACGCCCACGCCGAGGCCGGCCAGGGTGGCCGTGACCGGCCGCTCCTTGACCTTCTCGACGACGTAGCGCTGGGCTTCGTCGAACTGCTGGCCGGCGGTGTCGACATAGGCGCGGCTCTGGGCGCGCAGGGTCTCCATACCCTCGCGAACGGCGGCCTCCGTCCGGTGCGCCGCCTCGGTCAGGCGCTCGCGGGCCTGATCGGTCGCCTCGATGAAACTGCGCTCGGCGTGGCGGGCGGCGCTCTTCAGGTCGGCCTTGGCCTGATCGGTTTCGCCGGCGGCGGCGGGGGTCGTGGCGTTGGTGGGCATGACAGGCTCCGTATTCGCGGGCGCGCCGCATCCGGCGGCCCTCCAGGCGGGGGACCAACCGGGAACGCCATCCCGCGAGATCAAGTTCCATCCTACCGCGACAAGCCCTTGAGCGCTACGGATTCTCACCTGTCGCGCGACCAGGACTTACCCGTTATGGTGAGCCCATGGATGATGCGGCATCGCCGAACCCGGACACCGAGGAGACGGCCCGCCTGCAGGCGTTGCGCGCCCTGCATGCGCTCGACAGCGGTTCGGACAGCCGGTTCGACCGGATCGCCCGCACGGCCGCCCTGGTCCTGCGGGCGCCCCGGGCGGCCATCATCCTGGTCGACGCCGACCGCCTCTGGCACAAGGCGCGGGTCGGCATCCCCTCCGGCCAGTATCCGCGCGCGGGCACCCTCGCCGACCTGATGATCCGCCATCCGGGCGTGATCTTCAGTCTCGACGTGCAGAGCGACCCGCGGTTCGATCCGGTCCGCGACAGCCTTCACCAGGTCGATGTGCGGTTCTATGCGGCCGCGCCGCTGATCGCCCCCGGCGGGGCGGTGATCGGCCTGCTGGCGGTCGGCGACACCGAGGCCCATGCGCCGCATACCGAGGCCGAACGCCTGGCGCTGGAGGACCTGGCCGCCCTGGCCATGGAGATGCTGGTTCACGACGCCGAGAACATCGACGCCGAACGGCGCAGCAGCCTCGACCAGCGCCGCGTCGAGCTGGCGCTGGAAGCCGCCGGCCTCGGCGAGTTCGAATGGGACATCGCCCGCGACCGGATGTTCATCAGCGACCGGATGAAGAGCCTGATCGGCGTCAACGCCCGTTCGACGCGCGGCGAGGGGGGCGACGTCTCCTTCCGGTTCGTCCACCCCGACGACGCCCAGCGGCTCCGCGAGACGGTCGACCGCGGGCTGCGCACGGAAGGTCGCTATTCGGCCGAGTACCGCATGATCCGGCCGGACGATGGCCGGCTGCGCTGGATGCAGGGCGCGGGCGTGGTGGTCTCCGACCGGGACGGCTCGCCCCGGCGCGTCATCGGCATCGTGCGCGACATCACCGACCGAAAGACCGAGGAGGAGCACCGCGAGACCCTTCTGGCCGAGCTCGACCACCGGGTGAAGAACGTGCTGGCGGCGGTCCAGTCTCTGGCGGCGCAGTCGGCCCGCCGGACCACCTCCATGGAGGGCTTCCTCTCGGCCTTCGCCGGACGGCTCAAGGCGATGGCCTCGGCGCACGAGCTGTTGACCGCGACCCGCTGGCGCGGCGCCAGCCTGGCCCATATCGCCGCCGCCGAGCTCGGCGGCCTGGCGCCGGGTCAGGCGCGCTGGGAGGGTCCGGATCTGGTGCTGACGCCGCGGGCGGCCAACGCCGTTTCCCTCGCGCT
>DAORNX010000528.1:0-1971 GCA_035441225.1 Caulobacter sp. | reverse complement strand
GGTCCGGCGATGATCGCCAGGGCGGCGATGCGCATGGATGTCGCCGACGCCCTGCGCGCCCTGCGCCGCGAGGCGGAAGCCACAGCGCGCCAGGCCGGCGGCTGACGGACGCCGCCCGGGGCGCGGACTGGCTGTCCGCCTACTTCGAAATCGCCTGCCGGTACGGGATGTACAGCGCCAGTTCGAGCGGGCCGGACTGGTACCAGGACACCGGCAGCGTCAGGCCGTCGATCGACACGCTGTAGGCCGGACCGAAGGCGGCCGCGGTCCGGTTGGCGTCGGCGGCGACCAGGGCGATGATGTCGCCGCGATATTGGCCGGGCCCGACCAGCGTCAGGTCCCAGTCATTGCTCATCAGCACCTCGGTTCGCCCCGTCTTCGGCGTCTTCTTGACGAAGGCGGCCACCCGGCCGGTGACGGACTCGAAGCTGTCGGTCGGCTGGACCCTGGTCTTGAGCGTCAGGGTCGCGGTGCTGGTGTCGGCCTTGCTCGCCGCGCGGATGATGGCGTCGAGGTCGTCGGGGTTGAACCGGCGGACGATGTCGTCGCTCTCGACCGCCAGCTCGATCCCCGCCGCGGCGGCGCCCCTGATCAGCGCCTGGAGGGTGGTCTTCAGCTCGGCCTTGCGCTGGGCGGGGTCACGGGTGTCGCAGGTCACCTCGATGCTCGTCAGGACGTTGTCGGCCCGCTTCCGGAGCACGATCGCCGGCGTCTCGGTCGGCTCGTAGTCCATCATCCGCGAGCCGGTGACGACGATCTCCGACACGTCGCTGTCCTGGGCCAGGGCGACGCCGCCGCCCGCCAGCAGAATGGCCGCCGCGGCGGCCGCGATTACCTTCGACATCATGACGACCTCCCCGTTTCACCGTCAGCTTGGCCCCACCTCCGCGATCCGTCCAGCCACATGACAGGTTCGTAAGGTTTCCAGCCCGACGGCCGGTGCTAGGGTCGCGCCCGACGTTCACCCGGAGTTCCGCATGTTCCGTCCGGCCAAGGCCCTTGTTCTCGCCCTCGCCCTCTCGTCCTCGACCCTGGTCGGAGGCGCCTGGGCCCAGGCCGCCCCGGCCGCCGTCGTCGCGCCCGCCGCGACCGAGGTCCCGCCGATCGGCTTCAAGAGCCGGGTTCTGGCCAACGGCATGAAGCTGTTCTACTCGCTCGACCGCGCGACGCCGAACGTCACCGTGCAGGTCTGGTACGGCGTCGGCGCCAAGGACGATCCCGCCGGTCGCTCGGGCTTCGCCCACCTGTTCGAACATCTGATGTTCAAGGCCACGCGCAACCTGCCCGCCGAGTCGTTCGACCGCATGACCGAGGACGTGGGCGGCTTCAACAACGCCTCCACCTGGTCGGACTTCACCAACTATTACGAGGTGGTGCCGGCCAGCCATCTACAGCGGCTGCTGTGGGCCGAGTCCGAGCGCCTCGGCTCGCTGGTGGTCGACGAGGCCAGCTTCAAGTCGGAGCGCGACGTGGTGAAGGAGGAGCTGCGCCTGCGGGTGCTGGCCGACCCCTATGGCCGCTTCTTCCGCATCGCCATCCCGAGCGCCAGCTACACCACCCACCCCTACAAGCGGCCCGGCATCGGTTCGATCGAGGATCTCGACGCGGCGACGATCGATGACGTGCTGGCCTTCCACGCCACCTACTACCGGCCCGACAACGCGGCGCTGATCGTGGTCGGCAACTTCGACGAGGCCGAGCTGAACGCCTGGGTCGACCGCTATTTCGGATCGCTCAAGACGCCGGCCACGCCGCTGCCGCGGGTGACCGTGCGCGAGCCGGCCCGCACGGCCAGCCGCACCGTCACCAGCTACGCCCCGAACGTGCCCCTGCCGGCGGTGGCCATCACCTGGCAGGGCCCGGCCGCCGCCGATCCCGACGCCGCGGCGCTGCGGGTGCTCGACGCCATCCTCTCGGGCGGCAAGTCCTCGCGGCTCTACAACAGCCTGGTCTATGATCAGCAGATCGCCC
>DAORNX010000527.1:382-1990 GCA_035441225.1 Caulobacter sp. | reverse complement strand
CAGGCCTGGCCCTCGCGGCCGTAGGCCTGGAAACGGTGCTGGAAATAGCCCAGCGCGCCGTCGGCCGCCGAAAAGTCGCGCAGGGTCGAACCGCCGGCCTCGATGGCCTCGTCCAGCACGGCGCGGATCACCGCGACCAGGCCGGGCAGGGCCTTCTTCGGGATCCTGCCGGCCGGCTTCGTCGGGGAGATGCCGGACCGGTGCAGGGCCTCGCAGACATAGATGTTACCCAGGCCCGCGACGATCCGCTGGTCGAGCAGCAGGACCTTGGCGTTCTGCTTGCGCCCGGCGAAGGCGCGCTCCAGCAGGCCGGCGTTGAACTCCGGACCGAGCGGCTCGGGGCCCATGCCGGCGAACCACGGGTGGGTCTCCAGGTCGTCGGCCGGCACAAGCCCCATGAAGCCGAACCGTCGCGGGTCGGAATAGGTCACCCGCCCGCCGCGATCGGTCTCGAACACGACATGGGCGTGTTTCGGGTCGGGCGGGGCGGCGTAGACGAACTCGCCGGGTCGCACCGCGCCCTCCGCCGCCTCGATCTCGAACCGGCCGGTCATACCCAGGTGCATGACCAGGACGTCGCCGCGGTCGAGATGGCCGAGCAGGTATTTCGCCCGGCGGTCCAGCCGCGCGATCGTCGCCCCGGTCAGCCGCTGGACGAAGCCCTCCGGAAACGGGAACCGCAGGTCCGGCCGCCGCTGCTCGACCCGCGTCAGCCGCGCGCCCTCCAGTACGGGGGCCAGGCCGCGGCGGACGGTCTCGACTTCGGGAAGCTCGGGCATGGGGTCCTGGCTAGCGGACCGCGGCGGCCGGGTCCATGCGTCGCTGACCGGTTGCTGACGCCCACCGTCAGCCAGGTCGGATGCTGATGCGCCCTGAAGGCCTTGGCGAAGGTCCCGCCGGAGCAAGAATGCTCATCAAGACATCAGGTCGATCTCCGCCATGGGAGGATTGCAAAGGAGCCTCGCCGGCTAGCCGACCCGCCCGCGCGGGTCTATGAGCAACCGCATGAGCGAGAGCACCGCCACCTTCGGCTACCGCGACGTCGATCCGACCGAGAAGCCCCGCCTGGTGCGCGGCGTATTCGACCGGGTCGCCAGCCGCTACGACCTGATGAACGACCTGATGAGCGCGGGCGTCCATCGCCTGTGGAAGGACGCCACGGCGGCCCGCCTCAACCCCCAGCCCGGCGAGGTGATCCTCGATGTGGCCGGCGGCACCGGCGACATGGCCCGGCGCTACGCGACAATGGCCAGAGCGGCCCAGGAACGGCGCGGTGGCGAGGACGCGACCATCCACATCATCGACTACAACGCCGAGATGATCGCCGCGGGGCGGGAGAAGGGCGCGCCGCCCGAGGTCTGCTGGGTGGTCGGCGACGCCCAGCGGCTGCCGCTGCCCGACGCCAGCGCCGACGCCTATTCGATCGCCTTCGGCATCCGCAACGTGACCGACGTCGCCGCGGCCCTGCGCGAGGCGCGGCGGGTGCTCAGGCCCGGCGGGCGGTTCGTCTGTCTCGAGTTCAGCAAGCCCACCGGCATGGCCCTGCGCGCGGCCTATGACGCCTGGTCGTTCAAGGCCATTCCGCAGATCGGCGAATGGGTCGCCGGC